>CAYYZD010000006.1:0-20424 GCA_964476035.1 uncultured archaeon | reverse complement strand
TGTTAATTAACTCGATGTTAATGAGAATTGGAAATTTAGGATTTAAATTACTTGGAATTTTACCATCTATTCGAACAATACTACCATTAACCATTAGGGAAGTTGCAGACGCTACAGATTCTAAAGTGCTAATTGGCCAACAATGGCTGGATAAAGAGATCGAAAATCTTCTTGTTGGCGCTATGACTCCTGACAGCGCGATGAAGTACTTTAAAATAACTCCTAACAAGGCTGTTATAACTGGTGGAGATAGGACCGATATAATACTTGCCGCATTAAAAACGGATACAACAGCTTTAATATTAACCGGAAATATTTATCCAGAAGAAATAGCTCTGAGCGAGGCCGAGAAGAACAAAGTCAGTGTTTTATTAAGCCCTTACGACACCTATACGACTGTTAGAAAAATAGAGAGTTATAGGTTTACAGTCAGATATATGAATATGAAAAGACTTAATAGATTAATCGTTGAATTGGAGAAAAAGGTTGATTTATCTTCAATATTAGAGGAATTAGGGCTCGTAAACTGACAAGCTGAAACTTAATAGGCTTAATTTGCATTGAAATGTATCTTGTGATGGTTATAAGAACATTAGATATTGTAGGACATTTTCTGCGAATTTTTAAGCTTCGTTTGGAAAACACTAAAATTAACAATAAGTCAACAATAATTACAAAATTACTAAAAAGGGGTTTTGAAATTCGTAAAAGATACATGACAATCATCATTAAAACGAAGTATTGGAAGCCCGGTACAAACTACATAGATGTAATAGTGGATGCTATAAAAGACGAAATTCGAGATGGCGATATAATTGTATTGTCTGAGAAGGCATTGTCCACAGCTATGGGAAATCTTGTTGACGAATCTAAAGTAAAGCCAGGGTCTTTGGCCAAATTTCTCGCTAGCTTTTGGAATAGAATAATTTGGGGGTACATACTAGGAATAATATGCCGTCTTAAACCTGAAACAATTATCAAGCTACGAAACTACCCAGTTCGATATGGTGCAGCTCACAAACAACTGGCATTATTTCACACCGGGTTCCTTCAAGCACTAAGACACTATTCCGAGGGAGGCATCGATGTTAGTAATATACCTTACACCTATGCATGTCTACCCTTAAAAAACCCTATGCACGTTGCAAAAAGAATACATGAAGCAATAACATGCACAACAGGGAAAAAAGTAACAGTTATGATCGTTGATGGCGACAGCACTTTTTCTTTTAGAAATATTCACTTAGCCCCTAGAAAAGTCCCTGTCAAAGGGCTTCTACATTTTGGTGGGTTTTTAACATTTATTATAGGTAGATTTTTTAAACTGAAAAAAACGGCAACCCCTGTAGCTATTGCAGGCTGTCCGTTACACATAGATGAAGCCTTAGAGATAGCTGAGCTTGCAGATAAATCCAGAGGACATGGAGCAGGCATGACGGTATGGGATATGGCAAAACGATTTAAAGTCGGATTAACTCAAGTTACATGGGAAATGCTTAACAAAGTAAAACATAAACCAATAACGATAATTAGACCAGTTACAAATTCTCATTAACTCTCCAGCCTTAGCAACTGTTCATAATATTATCAAAGAACAAGTGAGAAAATATATTTTGCAATTTTCTTCTTAATTAAAAAAGTATTATCCGACTCATACAGGCTCTGTTTTTAAATCCATCTACATAAAAGGTTATTCATCATCTTTCTTATCTTTTACATTTGTCGTTTGAATGCCTAAAGCATCTAATATACAACAATAAAATTACTATTATATAAATGATCGAAGGGGATAAATTTTAAAGGAATGTTGAAGTGACCGTAACGATAGTTAGAAAATGAAATATGACGTGGTGACTAAAACTTAAAATTAAGAAGAATATAAGGTACAAGAGGAGGGATATAACGTGCTACATATTGGTGATGTAGAGATTGAAGACACCTTTGCAGAAATGTTCCCAATGTGGGCTTCAAGAATACTTATAACCGCTGATAATGAAAAATGGGCACTGACCGCAGCTCAAGCAGCAACGGGATTCGGTACATCAATCATTATGTCCCCCGCGGAGGCTGGCATAGAGAGAATCGTTCCACCTGACGAAACACCCGACGGAAGAGTTGGAGCTATAATTCAAATATATCATCGAACCAGGTTAGAACTTAAAGTTCAAATGATATTTAGAATAGGTCAATGCATTCTTACATGCCCAACCACGGCAGCTTTTGACGCGTTACCAGAAGCTAAACGAAAAGTAAAGATAGGCCCAGCTATAAGGAAATTTGGAGATGGGTTTGAAGCACGAGATAAATTAAATGGAAGGGATGTTTGGAGAATACCAGTTATGGAGGGAGAATTTATCATTGAAAACCTCTTCGGCGTCAAACCTGCAATTGCTGGAGGAAACTTCCTCATCCTAGCTAAGGACAAATCTTCCGGTCTCAAAGCAGCTGAGGAAGCTGTTGAAGCCATAAAAAAGAGTAAAGCAAAAGTAGTACTTACATTTCCAGGTGGTATTTGTAGATCAGGGTCAAAAGTCGGGTCACTTAAGTATAAGTTGCCTGCATCAACAAACCATCTGTTTTGTCCAACACTCAAGGATAGGGTACCAGAGACAGCTTTATCAAAAGATGTTAACAGCGTATATGAAATAGTTATAAATGGTTTAACTGTGGATGACATAGAGGAAGCTATGGCAGTTGGAATAAAAGCTGCAGCAAGCGTTGAAGGGGTTAAAAGAATAACAGCTGCAAACTATGGGGGAAAGCTTGGACCATACAAGATACATCTAAAAGAAGTCATTGAATAACAAAGCTTGCAGCTTAGATCAATCTTAAGTAGTCCAGACCATCGGCTTCAGGAGAACCAATAAGCACCCGATAGTAGTGGGTTCCAAGCCTCTTATTAATAACTTTTTCCAATTTTCCTCTTACTTCAATTTTTTCTCCCTCATCAGCTATATCACCATAAATTCCTTCATAGGTGGCAACTTCCCTTATGTTATCTTCGACTTTCGGCCCATCAACCACTTTAACCTGACTAATTTTATATATTGCCGGGTTAAACATAGAGTCTTCTGCATTTATCACAGTAGCCCTAATTTTAACCATACCGATTGGTCGAAAGACATAGTCGTCATATGTATCAAAAACTTCTTTTTCCGTTTTTACTGGATGTATTGAAAATGGAGTTCCCTTAAACACTCCTCGATTCCACTTTCTCTCACAAATTTTTTTCGCGTCATCCAATTCAAGATGATAAATACTGGATATCCTAGCACACCATTCTTTGAATTCGTGTTTCGAGAACTTCCTAATGTTAACATCGGCATCCCGATAAAGACTAAGTAGTGTTTCCTTAACTCTGTAGCTATTTTCCTTTCCATAAACTATCAGATCTATGTCAGAAAATTCAACCTGATGGATGTCAATAAGAATTGAACCAGTAATCCCAAAGGAACTAGAGGGAACTCTACTTTCCCTCGAAATTAGCTTAATAAGTTCTATAACTTTTTGTTCAAGTTCATCTCGTGTTGAACTATTTAAAATGCCCCCTAATCTTTCCTCGGGCCTAAAATGTTTTTTAATACAATTGAGTGGAACAAAGGACATAACTATATTCAAAGTTGGGTCCTTATGCAAGTATTGAGGATATTTTTCCTTGAGTAGCTTAAAAGTTTCCTTAAGAGAAGGTATAGTGTAATGCTTCAATACTCGCTTAAATCTTTCACTTCCATGACCCCAAGACCCCGTAATATCTGGTACATATTTCAAATATGCAATAACTCTATCCTTAGGATGAACATTACCAACAACTGCAAAAAACAACCCCTCTTTAGTCAATAGGTAGTCTCTATCTCTAAATCCTCTCATTACTCATCCCCTGCTATAATCATAAAGTCTTTAGGATCACCGCCGATGATCAACCTGTAGTAATAAAAACCATTTGGCTGAATAACCTTTTCGAGAGTCCCCTCTACAATAATTCTTTCATCTACATAAGCGTGTTCACAAAACCTACCCCTAAAAGACACGACTTCCTCTAAAGGATACCTAACAGTCCCCTGCAAGAAAACAACATCATCTATAATATATTTACACGGTGTAAAAATGGCTTCATCATCATTAATAACCCTTGCTTTAATTCTTGCTCTTCCAATCGGCATATATGTTTTCTCTCCGTATTTCTCTGTAATCTCGTGCCAGTCCTTAACAAATCTGATAAAATAATCTCTCCCCTTAAACTCCCCTTGTATAACCTTTCTAGACTCGGTCTTAATAAATTGTTCAAAGGATACCCTCGCACCTTCGATTCTAAACTTGTAAAGTTTCTTTAAACCGTCCTCATCATATCTTCTAATCAAATTCCCGGAAGAGATAAGTAACTTTAAAGCTTCATAAACTTTTATGCAGTTTTTCGATCCGTAAACAACTACGTCTATATCAGAGCTTTCATCATATAAGTCTACAAGAATAGAACCTGAAACCCCAATTTTCTCCCAAGGAATTCCAGATTTCTCTTTCAACAGCTTAATAAATTCAAAGGCATCCTTTTCTAGCCCGATGAGGCTTTCAGATCGACGACGCATCTCACGCAATTTCTTCTCAGGTTTATAATGCTTATATATACTTTCAGTAGGTACTCCTTCCAATAGTTGATTAAAAAATGGGTCAAAGTAAAGATACTTGGGATATTTCTCCTTCAAAAACCTATTTCTTTCATGAAGAGAATATACCTTTTTATAAAATTGGTTAGCTCTTCTCCTATTTCCAGTTCTGTCCGGAATATAGCGAACATAGGCTATTACACGATCAGGGGGATGAACTAAGCCCTTTACATCAAATATTAACCCTTCTAAACTCTCAACAAAGTCTCCCTCGCGAGCCCTTATTGTTCCTGTTATTCTTTTCACCTCTTAGGACACATTGGAAACTTACAATAGGTAATAGTTTTACTGTTTTAAATCTTCAAAATGAAAAATAGTTAAAATTTTTGTGGTGTTAATCGTCCTTTTGAATTTTTGGTAGCTTTGGAGAAATGACAAGAGTGCTCTCAGCAAACCAACCGATGTTCTCTAATGCCTTTATTAAGGGTACAGCTACAAGTGCTGCAAATATTGCTTGGGCTAACCTTATAGCTGGATATATAAGCGGAGAAGCGACAAAGTAATATCTTGTAATTTCCGTTGTAAGCTGCCAAAGCCCGCTATAAATTAAAGGAACGGCAAAAATATCGCAACCAAGTGCGCTGTCTGCTTGATTTCCAATGAACGCCAAGAAAAGGTATAAGTAAAATTTCCATTCAGGCGCTGTTTCGTATCTTTTTGTTAAATAAACTGTTAAAGGAATCATAAACAATGCTATTAACTTATCCCAAATAACTAAAGCTGCTACGTACCAGTATTCCGTTAATGGTCGACTTGGGGGAAGAAGCGGAAACACTACGATGGTAACTGTGAGAACCGCGAACCCTCTTTTCCACATTGCAAATCCTTTTCTCTGTCTGATAGTATAAATAAGACCAACAGTAAACGCGTTAAAAGCTGGATTAAGCAGAAAAGGAGCACTTAAAGGATTACCCGAATCAGGAGGTAATATCCAAGCTATGATAGTGCCAATAAATGCAGCTAGAGCACCTAAATAAGGCCCAAGAATAATTCCGAAAATAGAGGCTAGCCCAGCTTCGTATTGGATTTCTAAACCTGGTACACCTGTAGGTATACCTGGTATAACAGAGAAAATGACGTAAAGGGCGGCAAACGAAGCGGTTAACGCAACATCTTTTGATGACAACATAATGATATGCCCTCCACTTTATGTAATTTATTACATAGTAATGTAAAGTTGTACATAACGCCATTGTAATGACAGTATAAATACTTTACGCTCGGGAGAGTGCAGGCTACTTTTGTTGTAAAAGGATATACTCGTAAAAGAAAAGTGGACATGCGGTTTAAATTAATAAAATGATGCAGATTTCTTAAAAAATGAAAATTTTTGGAGTTTTATTACTATTTTAATATTAGAAAATAACTTTAACAAAACCTTTATTTTTAAGGGTTTATTGATTTTTATTAGGGTTAATATCTTTAATTAGCCCTAAAATAATCATATTATTTTGCGGTGGAGCTTTACGGAGTAAGTGATGATTATGGAGGAGTTGTGGCCCTGGATTTTACCCCTACCGAAAAGGACAAGAGAGCAGTATGAAATTTTGCTATCGGTATTTAAATCTAAAGTTTCGCTTGACATTTTACTCAATATGAATGTTAACAGAAAGAATTATCAAAGAGATCTAATTAAGAAGGTTCCGCATTCCAATAAATCGATAATTAGTGCTTTGAAGAAATTCGTTCAAGCTGGCATTGTAGAGCAGGGAACCGAAAAAGTCAAGGTAAAAGGCAAAGATGTATGGGTGAATTACTATAAACTTACTTTTCTGGGCAAGTATCTTAAATTGCTTTTAACACCCATAGATAAATTATCACCCCGGGATTTAAGGAAAATAGTTGAGGAATTGTTTGACCTCTACGCTAAAAGCATTGCAAAACTATGCTTTGACTTTAATATAAGCCACGAAGTTTTCCACAATAGTCTAAACAAACTATACCTTACTGAGATTGTAAAAAGAGTTAGAGAATCCAGAAGAAGTGTTAAAGCAGTAGTATTCGGATCAACAGCAGTTGATCTCATAATTCCCATCAATAATATTCCAATTAAACATGATCAAACCATAACTATATGTGGATATATAAGGGATGTTGGCGGGTCAGGTGCTAATGTAGCTATAGCACTTAGTAGGTTGGGTGTTCCAACATCGTTTTCTGGGAAGATTGGCGGAGACTATGGAGGGAGAATTGCTGTTGAGAGAATGTTAGATGAAAATGTGGATATTTCATCCATCGTAATCGGCGAGGACCTTCAAACCCCTCAATCAATAGTACTCGTAGATAGAAATGGTATGAAGAAAATACTAGTTCTCCTCGGGAAAAAGCCAGCTTTATCGCTGTCGTCGCCTGCGGAAGTTGATTGGTCGTTGGTAGATAGTTGTGAAACTGTTTACATTGGTGAAGTTTTTGTAGAAGTAGCTTCTGCGATAGCTTCCTATGCAAAAAGCAAGGGTAAATGGATAGTATATAGGCCTATAACACCTTTTATAAAAATGGGATTTAAAAAATTAGAACCAACAATTAAAAGTGCAAACACCATAATCTTAAATGAAATCAATTGGAATCAACTAAAAGAGTCAACATCGGCTGTAAATGAACCTACAGACTTATTAAATCTAGGTCCTGAAGAGATTATTATTACAAAATCTAGTAAGGGTGTGGAAATTTATACAAAGGAAGGGTCCTTTGAGTTTCCCCCCTTTAAAGTCAAAGTTGTAGATACGACGGGAGCAGGAGATGCTTTCGCTGCTGGCTATATTAAAGCTCGGCTAGATGGGAGATCTTTACGTGAAGCTGTAAAATACGCGCTCGCAGTTTCAGCAATAACGATTACGAGGCTTGGAGTGGGAACATCTCTACCAAAGGTCGAGGAAGTTGAAGAATTCATTAAAGAAAATCCACTTTAGCACTTTAGTCAAATAAGTCACTAAAAGTAAAAATAAAAGATAATATATAGATTTAAGTTATTCTTTGAAGTGCGGTATTATTTCCTTGCTTATTAAATCTATAGCTTCCCTAACATTTGGTCCGATGGGAGATCCCACTACGAACTGTGAAACTCCTAATTTAATTAATTCATTTATGCGTTCAATGCAAGTTTCTGGTGTCCCACTTATGGAAAAGGCGTCTATCATTTCTGGTGTTACTTTTGAAAAAGCCTCACCCCAGTTTCCTGCTTCTAAAGCCTTCTTAATAGCCATGGCATCTTCTATGCTTATTTCATGCTTTTCTAATACTGGTTCTGGACTACCAGAAACTATGAATGCAACAACTGGTGTAGCAGCTTTGATAGCTTTTTTCTCTTTCTCATGTATGGAGAAAGACGTATATGCAGCGACGTCGATTTCCTCTAATTTTCTATTTGCCTTTTCAGCGCCACTTTTGATGTATTGGAAAGCATCTCCGATATCCTTGGGATGTGAAGCATTAATTAAAATACCGTCTCCAATTTTGGCTGCTAATTCTAACATTTTGGGTCCTTGTGCACCTATGTATACGGGAATTTTTCCTTTTGGCTTGAAGTTGAACTTCGCTTTCTGGACACTGAAAATTTTTCCAGAGTATTTAGCCTTACCAGTGGTTATTAATGATCTAATTATTTCTACACTTTCTCTAATTGCCGTGAGAGGGCTTTTTATTTCTACTCCTAGAAGGCTTAATGTAGTTTTATCTCCGGCACCGATACCGAGAGTAACCCTGTTTGGAGCTATTTCAGATATTGATGCAACAGATTGCGCGGTCATGACAGGGTTTACTAAATATGGATTTGTGACTCCTGGCCCCATCTTTATTCTGTTTGTATGTAAAGCTATACATGTTAAAGTTACATAGACATTTCTGTTATTGAAGTGATCCGTTATCCAAACATAGTCGAAACCTGCTTTTTCAGCTTGAATAGTATAGAAGGTAGTTCTCCAATATAGATCCATAGGTACAAACTCTATTCCAAATTTTACCATATTCATCACCCTTTTTTAACACTTTAAACCTTATTTCTTTAATTCTTCAACCACTTCACTTAGACCAGCGTTATTTAATAACTCTATAGTCTGTTCAGGCTCAATGGTATATGCTGCCTCAAGTAGTTTTTGAAAACCTTCATCCGATGTAAGTTTATCATGTTGCCAGTAATGAAGAATCAAATTAGCTGTGGCGCTTGGAAGCTTAGCGGCGCTGCCAGATCGTAATAATATATCGATTAAGGAAGTCATTAGATTCTTTCTTTTCTCCATGTTTATCTTTTTCACGGCTTCCATTTCCATATCCTCCATTTACTCAGGTTTTTTAGGTTTCTCGATGAGTTTTCTCTTGGTTAGAATTTCTCCAGTTTTGTGGTGAGGCATTCTTAGTAAATGATCCCCATACTTTTCTATTTCTCTTGCCTCCTCGGCAAGTGCAGCAGCTATTTGAATCATTTCGTGAGCAGCGGCTACAATTGGAACGTATCTTTCCATTTCCTTTATTACAAAGCAACCTTCTACAGTAAGGTCTGCTGCATTACGGGCTATTTCATAAGCAGCCATGGCTTTCGCTAGTGCGTAAGGGTTCTGGAAACCTGCAGCCTTTACCACTGTTTCTTTATTAATAATTATTCTTGGAAGTTCCGGCTTTTCTCCTCTTTTTATCTGGTCGATTACTTTGGCTATTTCTCTGTAAACTATGGAGAAAACTCCAGTTACTGAGAGGACTTTGATTAAATTGGCGTTAAATATAGCCATTTCTACGGGATCGAGGAATTCTCGTCTAGCACCGATCATGGCATCTGCGGGAATAATGAAGTATCCCATATTCTTTCCTTCAATATCTTTTACAGCTTTCTTCCCAGGCTGGTCACTGATAACTATAGTAGGAATGTTAGATTGAGCCAGTATTTCTCTAGCCTTGCTGGGTCCAGGTAAGGCAGCGTTTGGGCTAATTATTATTACAAGATCTGGATTGAAATCTAAGATTTTTTTAGCGACTTCTTCCGCCTGTGCTGCTCCCATTTTGGCACCGCTTCCAACTACACGTACATCTAAATCTACTCTATCAGCTCTTTCATCAAATAAGAATTCAAGAAGGGGCGCAGTACCGATACAGCCACATTTTACGACTCCTATTTTTATTATTCGCCCTTCCATTGTTATCCCCCAATAGCCTTCTTTCATGCAATATTCAACAAACATAATTTAAACTATTACCCTTATATCATCAAGTCTCGAGTATGTTATGAACTTTCTGTTTTCTATTTTATTCCGCATTTTACTGATTCTTTACTGAGATTTTCGAACTTAGCAGTTTTAAACCTAAGACTTGTACAATGCAAACAAAATCATAGCGTAAGATGTTAAGGACATTCTCCATCCCAAAAACTTAACCTCAAAAGTTAAATGTATATACTATCAACATAACTCTGAATAGAGAGCTACAGTCTCTGGCATTTCATTAATGAAAAGAGAGGGCTAAACATGATTAAAGTAATTTTAATAACAGGTAGAAGTTTAGATCAAGGAGTATCTAAAGAACTGGGAAAATTCTCCAAAGAATATATGGAAAAGGTAGCTGTGTGCGAACTTGATCCAGAAGATCTAAAGGTGCTTGGATTAAGTTCAGGTCAGAATGTCAAGGTAAAAACAAAGTATGGAGAGGTCGTAGTTAAAGCTACTGAGTCCACACAAGCACCACATAAAGGTATAGCTTTTATACCCTACGGTCCATGGGCAAGTATTTTAATGCCCTCAGCCACAGAAAGCACAGGCATGCCTTCGCTTAAAGGAATAGATGCAACAATAGAACCAGCTAAGGACGAAGAAATTTTAGACCCTGAAAAACTCATAAAAATGGTTGTGGGGAGAGAGCCTTGAAGACCATACGTAATGTTGTATGTCCATTCTGTGGAAGTTTATGCGACGATATAGAGGTAGATGTAGAGGACAACCGAGTAGTAAAAGTGAGAAAAGGCTGCGCAATAAGTGTGACAAAATTCACGAAGTACAATGAAGAGAGAATATATAAACCGAGAATTGACGGAAGGGAAGTTTCTTTAGAAGAAGCTATAAATGAAGCAGTTGAAATACTTGCAAATGCGAAATATCCAGCTTTATACGGCTGGAGCTGTACTTCGACAGAGGCAATAAACATAGGCATAGAAATTGCAGAATTAGTAGGAGGGGTAATGGATAACACAGCATCTGTATGTCACGGGCCCACTATACTAGGGGAACAGGATGCGGGAATATCTACATGTACTTTAGGGCAGGTGAAAAACAGAGCGGAACTCATAATATATTGGGGATGCAATCCGGCGCATGCTCATCCAAGACACATGGCTAGATACTCTGCAGCAAGTAAAGGAAGATTCGTAAAAGGTAGAAAGGAAAGAACAGTAATTGTAGTTGACGTAAGAAAAACGCATACAGCCAAAACAGCAGATATATTTATCCAAATTAAACCAAACTCAGACTTCGAGCTATTAACAGCTCTTAGATGGGCAGTGAAAAACGGAGAATTAGAACAAGAAGAAATAGCAGGAATACCTGCAGAAAAGATAGAAGAACTAGCAGACATGCTGATTTCATGTAGATTTGGAGCACTATTTTTCGGATTAGGATTGACAATGTCAGCAGGCAAAGCAAGAAACATAGAAGCAGCAGTAAATCTTGTTAGAGAATTAAATAATTATACAAAGTTCGTAATGGTGCCCATGAGAGGCCATTTTAACGTCACTGGCGCCAATGAGGTTATGGCGTGGGCTACAGGATTTCCATTCGCTGTCGACTTTAGTAGAGGATATCCATTCTATAACCCTGGAGATACAACTTTCGTTGATGTACTTACCCGAGGGGACTGTGATGCCGCACTAATAGTAGCATCAGACCCTGTCTCAGGTTTTCCTGCGGAAGCCATAAGAAATCTTGCAAAAATCCCGGTAATAACACTTGATCCTCATGAAACTTTGACAACAATGATATCAAAGGTGGTTATACCGACAGCCGTCGTAGGAATAGAGGCGGAGGGGTCAGCGTATCGAATGGATGCAGTTCCATTAAGACTTAAGAAACTTGTTGAGCCGCCGCCAGGGATACTGTCAGATGAAGAAGTTCTAAAAATGATTCTTAAAAAGTTAAAGGAGAGGGTGAAGTAATTGGAGTTACTAATAAAAAATGGTTATGTTTACGATCCGATAAACAAAATAGACGGAGAAAAAATGGATATAGCGGTGAAGGACGGAAAAATCGTAGAGTCGGTGAGTTCAAGTGCTAAAGTGATAGATGCAACAAACATGTTGGTAATGCCTGGAGGGGTAGACATACATTCCCACATCGCAGGCTCGAAAGTCAATTCAGGACGAATATTAAGACCAGAAGACCACTATAAGGATGTGAAGCCAAGAACTGCGATAACAAGAGCCGAAGTTGGGCACACGGTTCCATCAACATATACAATAGGTTATCGATATGCGAGACTTGGATACACAACTGTAATAGAGGCAGCATCACCCCCACTAAAAACGAGACATACCCACGAGGAGTTAAATGATATACCATTAATAGACAAATCTTGCTACCTTGTACTTGACAATAATTGGATTGTGCTGGATTATCTAAGTCAGGGAGAAATTAATAAATGCGCAGCCTTTATAGCGTGGATTTTGAAAGCATTAAAGGGCTATGCTATAAAAATTGTTAATCCAGGCGGAGTGGAACTTTGGGGTTGGGGTAAGAACGTAGAAAGCCTGGATGACCAGGTACCTCCTTTCGACATAACTCCGAGGGAAATAATCAGAGGATTATGTAAGGTAAATAAAATACTTAATTTACCTCATACAATTCATGTGCATACAAATAATCTTGGAAAGCCTGGAAACTATCGCACAACTATAGAGACTATGGATGCTGTAGGAGATTTAGCAAACGGAAGGCCTAACATACACATAACTCATGTACAATTCTGCGGATATGCTGGATATTCTTGGATTACATTAAGATCAGGAGCACCTGAAATAGCAAAATATGTAAACAACCATCCACATGTCACAATAGATCTAGGACAAATAGTTTTCGGAGAAGCTACAACCATGACTGGTGACGGCCCATTCCAATACATACTACATAACCTAACTGGAAATAAGTGGAAAAACGCTGACGTAGAAGCAGAAGGAAGCGCTGGAATAGTCCCCTACAAGTACAGACGTAAAAATATGGTAAACGCTATACAGTGGTCAATAGGATTAGAACTAGCTCTTCTAATAAAAGATCCTTGGAGACTGTTTTTAACAACTGATCATCCGAATGCAGGGCCTTTTACAGAGTATCCACGGGTAATAGCATGGTTAATGAGCACAAAAGCACGGGAAAAGACTATGGAAAAAATAAATAAAAGGGCCAAGAAACGGGGCGTGCTAGCCAGCATAGATAGAGAATATACCTTCTATGAAATAGCTATAATAACGAGAGCAGCAACGGCAAAAGCACTAAACCTAGAAAATAAAGGGCATTTAGGCGTAGGGGCTGACGCGGACATATCAATATACAATATAAACCCCATGGAAATAGATCCATCAAAAGAATACAAGAAGGTTAGAAGAGCGCTCAAGAGGGCAGCATATACAATAAAAGGAGGAGAAATAATAGTTAAAGACGGTGAAATCGTTAAGTCATTTATAGGAGAGACCTTCTGGGTGAAACCAACAATGTCTAAAGACTTGGAAAGGGAGGTTCTAAAAGAAGTTTCAGAGAAATTCAAGGAGTACTACACGGTGTCGCTTGAGAACTACGTCATAGGAGAAAGTGAGTTAGCTTCCTCAAAACCGATAACGGTAAAGACCAACTTTTAGGGGTGAAAAACATGGGAGAAGTAACCTTAAAACCAAAAGTAATATTTAAAGTGCCGATAATTGCTGAGACTATAACTCCAGATAACTTTGCAAGGAAATCCATCGAAGAAATAGCAAAATTAGAGGTGTGGGAGGGAAACAGAAAAGTAACCCTGGGGGAGCTATTTGAAATTGCTGGAACCCCAGGAGAAACACCAACGGATACAAAAATAATCATTGAGGGCGATGTAAGAAAGGTTCGAAGAATAGGCTATAAAATGACGGACGGACAAATTTTGATCAAAGGGCCTGTCGGAATGTACTTAGGCGAGAAAATGGAAGGCGGCAAAATAATCGTAGAAGGAGATGCCGATTCCTGGGTTGGAACAGGGATGAAAGGAGGACAAATAGAAATCAAAGGCAACGCTGGGGACTACATTGGGGCTCCCTATCGTGGAGACACGAAAGGAATGAAAAAGGGTACCATAATAATTCATGGAAATGCTGGAAATGAAATAGGGTGTTGGATGAGAGGAGGAACAATAATAGTAAAAGGCAATGTTGGGGCTTTTCCCGGAATCCATATGAAAAAGGGTACGATACTAGTTGAAGGAGATTGTGCAGGGAGATGCGGAGCAATGATGAAAGGCGGCAAAATAGCAGTTCTGGGCCATATTCCATCCATACTTCCAAGTTTCACTTTTGAAGAAATCAAAAAATCATTCAAATTGAAGAAAGAGAAAATAAAAGGACCATTTTATCTCTTTACTGGAGATTTAAATGAAAATGGAGCAGGGAAATTATATGTTTCAATAGAGAAGAATAAACATCTTCAATTTTATGAAAAGTATTTAGAATGACAGACGAGGGGGTTAATGTGTCTAAGCTGAGTGTGAATGTAGAAGCAAAGAGAATTATCGAAAAAATGATTGAAAATAATAAAATGCTGAACATTAAAGTTGAAAAAACATCGTCAGGAGCTACAATTATAGATGCAGGGGTCGAAGTTAAAGGGGGATTGCGTGCTGGAAAACTTGTAACCGAAGTATGTCTGGGAGGTTTAGGAGAAGCTCAATTAACCCAAATGCCCTACGGCGACGTAGAACTTCCCTCTATATTTGTTGCGACAGATCATCCAGCTATTTCAACACTTGGTTCACAATTCGCAGGTTGGAGAATAAAAGTTGGCAAATATTTCGGAATGGGCTCCGGGCCGGCTAGAGCATTATCATTAAAACCGAAAAAACTTTACGAAGAAATTGAATATGAGGACAAAGCAGACGTAGCTGTGATAGTTTTAGAGTCGGATGAAAAACCAACAGAGGAAGCTTTGAAATATATTGCAGAGGAATGCAATGTGTCAATAGAAAACGTTTACGCTGTTGTAACACCGACTTCTAGTATAGCCGGGTCGGTTCAAATATCCGGCCGGGTCGTCGAAACAGGTATACATAAAATCTCCGAGGTTGGTTTTGATCCCAAGAAAATTCTATACGCTTCCGGATATGCGCCGATAGCCCCCGTACATCCAAAATCGATAAAAGCCATGGGAAGAACAAACGACATGATTCTTTACGGAGGAGTCGTTAAACTAATTGTCGAATACGATGATGATCAAAAACTAAAAGAATACGTAGCAAAAGTCCCATCATGTACGTCAAAAGACTATGGCCGCCCATTCTATGACATATTTAAAGCTGCTGAATTTGATTTCTACAAAATCAGCCCAGACTTATTTGCGCCAGCAAAAATAATAGTAAACAATGTAAAAACAGGGTCGACATTTGTAGCTGGATACGTTAATACAGAAGTCATACAACAATCGATAAAACTACAAAAAATATAATTCTTCTTTTATTTGTGGTCTTAAGCATAATTTAACGTTTTATTGCTGTTTCTATTTTTAACTTACACCTAATCTCTTTACATAGGTTAAGTATCGTCAAAATAGGAAACAAAATAAACAGTAAAAGTATGCTATTCTTTGGGAGGCGTCGGAAACATGGTAAAGATTGGAATACTAACTAGGAACCCAGAAGCTTGGTGTTCGATGAATCTCATAAGAGCTTTTGAAAAACTGGGAGCAGAACCAGTGTGTTTCAGGTTTTCAAGACTTGTCGCGAAAGTAGGATTTAAACCGGCGGTTCTTCACGAAGATATCGATGTACTTAAGGAACTGGGAGCAGTAGTTATTCGTCCTATAGGAAGAGGGTCATTGGATGAATGCATATTTAGGATGGATATTTTACATAGGCTTACACGGTTAGGATTTCCAGTAATAAACCATCCGTCAGCAATAGAAAAATGTATAGACAAATATTACGCCTTGACGGTTCTGGAGGAACACGGTATACCAGTGCCGAAAACGGTTGTAACGGAAAACGCTGAAGAAGCGTTAAAAGCTTTTTACGAGTTAGGTGGAGATGTAGTAATAAAACCTCTCTTTGGGTCAAGGGGGGTCGGAATAACCAGAGTTTCTGATCCTGAAATAGCAACAAGGATATTTAGGGCCCTACAATTTACACATAATGTTCTATATATTCAAGAATTTATACCACATGGTACAAGAGATATTAGGGCCTTCGTGATAAACGGAGAGGTAATAGCATCCATGTACAGGGAGGGAAGAAGCTGGAAGACAAATGTAGCTCAAGGAGCAATACCAAAAGCATTAAAATTGATGGAAGAAGCTGAAGAGATAGCTATCAAAGCCGCAAGTGTCGTTGGATGTGAAGTAGCTGGAGTAGACATTTTAGAAGGACCAAATGGCCTTTATGTAGTGGAAATAAATAGTCAACCAGGATGGCGCGGAATACAGACTGTAACAAGGGTGAATATTGCAGAAGCAATAGCAAAGTATGTAATTGAAAGGGCCAAAAGGTAGAACGGTGTTAAAAATGCTAAAAACCTATGAAAAGGCAGTCAACATGGCAGTGCAATCAGCGCAACTTGCGATGATTCTTGAAGTCAGTGCTTATCCAAAACCAGGGAATGTACATAGAACAGCTGACTTTAAAGATACGAAATATGAACATTTTCTAGCTTCAGCGGTGGCAGTTTTACCTCAGCTGCAAAAAGCAGCTACCATGGGGATAAAGGTAGCTTTAACCGAAATAAAACCTTCCCAAGTCGGAATAGGTGCTCTAATAAAAGAGGGTATAGTTGAGACATCAAGATGGCAGAGAGGAGGAAACACAAATTTAGGAATTCTTACACTCATAATTCCACTAGTTACTGCGACAACTTACACATTTGTTAAAGATAAAGATTTTAAGAAACTTAGAGAAAATATTAAACCGTTTGTTGAATCAACGACGCCTATAGACGCGGTAAACTTCTATGAAGCTATTAAAATTGCAAAACCAGGTGGATTAGGAAAAACTGATTACCTAGATGTTACAGATCCAAATTCAATAAAACAAATTATGATGCAAAAAGTATCATTATATGAAATTTTTGAAAAAGCATCCAGCTATGATAAGATAGCTGGGGAATGGGTTACAAGTTATAATATAACATTTGAAATTGGTTATCCTTATCTCCAAGGAGTCTACAAAGAAACTGGCGATGTAAATATAGCAATAGTACATACTTTTTTGAAAATTTTATCAGCGATTCCAGATACATTAATTATCCGAAAAACTAATTTAGCTACAGCCCAAAAGATTTCCGAAAAAGCGAAACAAATCTTAGATATGGGAGGGCTAACAACCAAAAGAGGGACAAAACTTCTATGGGAATTTGATAAAATGTTAAGAGGGAAAGGTAATAAACTTAATCCTGGCACAACGGCGGATCTAACAACATCAAGTCTCATGGTTGCAATACTCAATGGTCTTAAACCATAGCGATAATGCCCAAACACGAGATAAATTAAATATTTCAAATATTTAGTTCTGTTTTTACATCACTAATAATGCAATAAAAATAAATTAGCTGTCATAAAGTAAAAATTAGGAGAGTAGAGATAAAATTGCACTATGATAGAGAAGGGATAAAAATGATAGATCACTACAGTTTTGGGAGAATAGTTATAGATGGCAAAGAGTACACTAAGGATCTCATAGTATATCCCAATAAAATACATGCAAATTGGTGGCGAAAAGAGGGACACAAGTTACATATAGAAGACATAAAGGAAGTACTTGAATACAAACCAGAGATATTCATCGTGGGAACTGGATATTCGGGCCTTATGGAAGTTCCTAAGCAGGTTAGGGAAGAAATCGAGAAAAAAGGCATAAAATTAATAGTAGAGAGGACAAAAGAGGCGTGTAAAATTTACAATCAATTACATAAAAAACATAAAGTAGTAGTAGCCCTGCATTTAACGTGTTAAGATATCTGCAGTAATTAGTTACTTGAGCCTTAACTCATCGCTTTTTTAACATTGTTATAAAAATAAGCGTAATAAGTTAGCGTTTGCTTTCAAATCTCCGTTCCGACATTATAAATTAGAGAGATGAACAATGTCAAAAGCAAAGAGAAGAATTTAAATAGGTGAAGAAAATCAACAATTAAGAACTCAAGGTCACCAATTCCATGGAGGCATATAGTTGAAGAATAAGAATGAAGCGTTAATTCTTTGGTTTGGGGAATTAACAAAAGAAGATACCTTAATAGTAGGAGGAAAAAATGCAAACCTAGGAGAACTTATGTCTAAGGCAAAAGTACCGGTACCACCAGGTTTTGCCGTAACCGCTGCCGCCTATAGAAAATTTCTAGAAGATACTGGAATAGCTGATGAAATTTACAAAATTTTACGCGAAACAGATATAGATAACCTAGAACAGCTAGAAAATGCATCCCAAAAAATCCGGAAATTAATAGAAGAAACACCAATGCCGGATTATCTTCAAAAGGCTATAATTAATGCTTACAGGGATTTGTGTCAAAGAGCAGGTCAAGAAAATGTGAGCGTAGCAGTAAGAAGTAGCGCAACAGCAGAAGACCTACCTGGGGCATCCTTTGCAGGCCAACAAGAGACGTATTTAAACGTATCGGGAGAAAAAGAAGTAGTAGAAAAAGTACAAAAATGCTGGGGGTCTCTATTCACCTCAAGAGCGATATCATATCGAGAATCAAAGGGATTCCGCCACGAACAAGTCTTAATTAGCGTTGCGGTGCAACAGATGGTAGATGCAAAAGCTGCAGGAGTAATGTTTACTCTACATCCAGCTACAGGAGACAGAGATAAAATAATGATAGAAGCAAACTGGGGCTTAGGAGAATCGGTTGTATCTGGTGCAGTGACACCTGACACATATATAGTGGATAAAAAGACCCTAAAGATATTAGAAAAACACATTGCAGAAAAGAAGGTAGAGTATATAAGAGATCCTAAAACAGGAAAGACTATACATGCAGAGGTACCGCCAGAAAGAAGAAACATGCCTGCATTAACTGATGAGGAAATTATAGAATTAGCAAAATACGGAATACAAATAGAAAATCACTATCAACATCCACAAGACATAGAATGGGCAATAGATCGCCATACTGGGAAAATTTACATTTTACAAGCAAGACCAGAAACGGTATGGTCTTTAAAACAAGCACCCGCAAGATCAGCGGCAACACAAGAAGCCATGACAACTGAAAGACAAGTGTTAGTAAAAGGATTACCCGTATCACCAGGAATAGGTATAGGAAAAGCTCTGGTATTCCTTGATGCAAAAGAAGCAAGAGAGGCAATGGAAGAAAAAGCAGTCCTAGTAACGAAAATGACAACACCAGATTGGGTTCCTGCAATGAAAAAAGCCTCAGCAATAGTAACAGATGAGGGTGGATATACGTGCCATGCAGCTATAGTATCTCGAGAACTAGGAGTACCATGTATTGTGGGGACGGGAAACGCAACTCAGGTACTTAAAGATGCCGGAATAGTAACCGTAGACGGAACACACGGCGTAGTATATAAGGGAGCTATAAAAGAGGAAGTGGAAAAAGCCGAAGCAGCTGTTGCATCGCCAACGGCCATAGCAGTGGCGCAACCAGTGACAGCAACAAAAATCTATGTGAACATTTCCATCCCGGAGATAGCAGAAAAAGTGGCAAAAGAAACACAAGCAGACGGGGTGGGATTATTAAGAGCTGAACACCTCATGTTGTCCATTGGCAAACATCCACGGAAACTCATCGAGGAAGGTGGAGAACAGGAAATGATTGATAAGTTTGCAGAGGGCATCAGACAAGTAGCACAAGCTTTCTACCCGAAACCAGTAGTCTACAGGGCATTAGACTTCAAACCGGATGAATTCCTAGAGCTTGAAGGCGGTAGAAAATATGAGCTAGAAGCGGGCCACGTGGGACCAAATCCTATGATAGGCTACAGAGGATGTTACAGATATATAAAGGAGCCAGAAATATTCAGACTCGAGCTTCGGGCTATTAGAAAAGTAAGAGACGAGTACGGACTTAAAAATGTATGGCTTATGATACCTTTTGTAAGAACATTGGAAGAATTTGAAGAAGCAAAGAAAATAATAAAGGAAGAAGGATTGGACCCAGAGAAAGACCCGGACTTTAAACTTTGGATAATGGTAGAAGTCCCAAGTACGGTGTTTCTCATAGAAGAATTTTGCAAGTCAGGTATTCAGGGAGTTAGCTTTGGAACAAATGACTTAACTATGCTTATATTGGGAATAGATAGAAATGACGCTGCTGTGCAGGAACTTTATGACGAGAGAAACCTAGCGGTTTTACGAGCTCTGGCATATGTTATTAAAATATGCAAGAAATATGGAGTTACCACAAGCATATGTGGTCAAGCTCCATCAGTATACCCAGATTATCTAGAGTTTTTAGTACGCATGGGTGCAACAAGCATTTCTGTTAATCCGGATGCAGTTATCGAAGCTCGACGCATGGTTGCTATGATTGAACAACGCATTCTAATGGAGAAAGTTACCGGCAAATACCGTAAAAGAGTTGGCAAAAACTTCATGGACGAAGTAGAATTTTGGA
>CAYYZD010000005.1:0-20896 GCA_964476035.1 uncultured archaeon | reverse complement strand
TTCAACTTTTTCGCTTTTGTTTTCTGAAAGATTTACTAACTTAGCATCATAGTCTTTAGCTAATTTTTCGTAGCCAAGGAATGTAAGGCGTATTTACATTTCATGGCTGATACGTCAGACTTCACTATGGAAATTTCAGTTGCAAAAAGAATTTTTTCACGGATTATTCCTATTAAAGTAGCCGCCATCTTGGGGCTGGTTGTCTGACCTGTCGTGTGGTTTGATAGTAACACATGTTTGGTTTGATTATAGTATTTTTTGGCTTCTTTTGGAAGGGAATATCCTAACAAATCTAACTAAGCTCAA
The DNA here is from genome assembly GCA_964476035.1 of uncultured archaeon. Lineage (GTDB taxonomy): Archaea > Asgardarchaeota > Baldrarchaeia > Baldrarchaeales > DXJG01 > DXJG01. The sequence continues at coordinate 20,590 of CAYYZD010000005.1, read as the reverse complement.
GTTAAAGCCACCTAAATTCCGTCATGGTTGATTTTGGTACTTGAGTATTCTTTGATATATGACATAAAGTTTTTTCGCGATAGCATCTATGGAGAAATTTCTTGTCACCCATTCTCTACCCTCTCTACCCATTTTGGCGCGTAGATTGTTATTATCTAGAAGATGCTGTATTGCCCATGCTAGCTTCTGGGAATTATTTGGCGGAACCAATATGCCATGTTTATGGTTCTTAACAAACTCTGGGATTCCCCCAACGGGTGTTGATATTACGGGTGTCTCGCAGGCAAGTGCCTCTAGGAGTGTAACTGGAAAGGCCTCCCAAAAAGATGGCAAAATAAATATTGTCGCTTTTTGGTAAAATTTTATTGCCTCTTCTGTTGGCACAATGCCTAAATATTCTATTTTATGTGTGCCCCTTCGATTTTCCTTTCTTATTAAGTTGATGATTTGCTTATAATAACTGGTACTTTGGTCTGCTGGACCGATTATGGCGAGATGAACTGGTTTTTTGATAAAAGATAAGGATCGAAGCAAAATATGTAAGCCTTTGACTGGTACTATCCTTCCGAGATATAGGAGAAGGTTCTCTTCCTTTTCGCTTCTTTTTGGATGGAACAATTTGGTATCCACTGCATTGGGTAAATATATTATTCTACTTTTAGAAATTCCAAGCTCAATTAAATTATTCTTCATCTCCCTTGTTATAGCTATGTAATAGTTTGTTACATGTTTAAAGAGCACCCTATAAAGATGATATCTTTTAACATAACTAGCGCTAATTCCATGTAAATGTAACAATTTTGGCTTTTTAATAAAAAATGAAAAGGTAGGAAAACTAAGTTCAGCCTCATGAAAATGTATTATGTCATAGCGACGCATTGTATCTCTAAACTTTGCAGGTATCAAGTGAATGTTCATGTTAACCCTTGGTGAACTTGGCAGTAATTTCAAAGCAGCTATCTTAAAAACCCTTATTCCGTCTATTTTCTCTACCTTTCCTTTCCACTTTGGCTTCCATTTCTTATCCATGTTGAACGTCATAACATGAGTTTTTGCCCCAATTTTATTTAGTTCCATGGAAAGACTGCGCACGATACTTTCAGTTCCGCCCCTAATGGGATGAAAACCGGGAGTAACCATTAACACCTTCAAGAATAGTGGCACCCAGTTTCATTCATGAATTATTTTTCATTCGCTGGTAAGAATAAGGGTCATCATTTATTCTCATAAACTGCACTGCCGCCATTAGAGTATATTTTTACATTTGAATTGCACAAAATTGGAAGTTCACTTGAATTGCCTGAATGATACTACTACGACTGTTTCTTGAATTATATTTAACGATATATTTAACGAACCTAAACAGATTAAGGGCACGCACCTATCATAATCTTTTAAAATATCAATGAATTTGCCCGGTATAAAATTCACTCACGATGTTTTTCTGCATGAATTTATCCATTTTAGTGCAGGGATCCTATAGATTATAATTCCGTCTATTTTCTCTACCTTTCTTTTCATTCTGGATTTCGGTTTTAATCTACGTTAAATGCCATGACATCTGACCGAACTTTATTTATATCTAGCGCTATCGTAAAATTTCTGACGATAGTTTCTGTCCCACCTTTAATAGGGATAGTAACATGGAGTAACCATTAAAACTCGCAAAGGATGAATTTCAGAGCACTGTTCTAAGACATCTTGATAAGGAATCAAATAACCATCGCCTTACATTAATGTTTAATTACTTCTATGCGTTTTCTCCTACTAGCAACAGCATTAAAAAGTAGTTTATGACCGCGCATAATTTTTACTTGTTGCTTATAGTCTCTCTTCAGGCATATCCAAATATTTCGCGCAAGAACATAACTTGTTTTTCTTTTTCTTTTTCAATTTTTTTAATGTCCGGATGAGTTAATCTTCTGACTATACTATCTGCACCAATTTTTCTAAATAACAACATTCTGTTGCGGACTTCAATATCGTTTCCAGCAAATAATCTTGCTGGGTGCCCATAGGACATGGTAACTACACACGCATGGATCCTGTCCGAATATGTTGCGGAGGTATTTGCATAGAGATTTAGATAGTCATATGGCGAATCTGAAATTATTGTATTTGGTTTAAGAAAGTATTCCTTAGGTATTCGATAAGGGTAAGTTTGAGAACTCCAGTAATGATGTACACGTATAACTAGCTTGTCCTCCAAGTTGACTTTAGGTTCAGGTAATTTATCGAAGCATATCACAATGTAGTCTGCTAGATCAAGTTTCGGTGGCTTGTAATAATCATTTATAAAAAAAGCACAATCGATACCGTTATATGAATGTTCAGCCAAATCAGCATAGTATTTAAACGCCTTATCATCTCGTGAGATAAGGGCATAAGGACGAAGTTGCTTTAGAAATTGTCTGACGAAATTGATTTCTTTTTCCGAGTAAAATGGTCCTCCAACTCCATTTAAGATAATTTTAACACCTTTTTTCTTTAAAGTCAAAAAAGTTGATTTATGCCTTTTAATGAAGTCATTCCATAAGATCATTCCTGAAAAAACGGCATATTCTGTTCTGAAAAGTTTTCCTATGTCGAGGTAATAACATTCCAGTTTCTCTTCTTTTTTAATTAAATTATTTTTTTTCAGAAAATTTGTTTCAATATATGCAAACTTTTGACTTATTTTTGAGATTATTTGATTTCCACATACTTTTTCTATCGTTTTTCCCAATGGAAACTTAAATTTTTCTTCAAATAGCATTTTCGAATAGGTACTCGTGGTACAAATAATACATTTTTTATTTAATGCTTCATTAATTGATTGCATAGAACCTAAATCAACAAATGCATTTCCAATGTTAGTTGGCCAATAGATATTGAAAAAACTAATTTTTACTTTTTCTTCCCTTCCAATCATTCCTAAAACCTTTCTGTATACTGCAAATTTAAAGTCTTATGTCATGGTACAACATCACGAAAAATCTTTACCCCAACTATTCATCATCCTTTCTCATAAATTTCGCTTTTGCCATTTGAGTATATCATATTTAAGTCGTCTAGGAAGCCCAGCTGACTTATATTCCATTGAAACCTGTCCTTAACTACAGTTTCTTCAATAACATTTAGCGAACTTAAGTATACAACTTCACCCGGTTTAGTCTCTGTTACATTAGAGAGAACTTTAACATTTACGGAATATGCCCCACCATAAATTCTTAATTCCTTTGTTCGAGAGTAAATATCAGCGATTAAACGTCTATCTTCAACCCTAGCTATGTGCGATAGCCATTGTGCCCCGTAGACGCTATAAACATCTGTATATCCATAGCAGCCATATAATCGAAGGGGGTTCATTCTATGCTTACTGAGAGGCAAAGACCAACTATAAGTTCCGACCAGCTCATACACGAAGCTTGTTTGAAAAAGAAAATATGGCACTAACACAACAACTAGCAAAGTAATTGTTAGAAAAGCTTCTCTTTGTTTGGTAATAAACTGGGCGCATGTCTTTGCTCCTAATATACATAGAGGGGCTAAGAAGAACAGCAATATATGATAAAACCTTGCCATTCTCATTGTCTCTGCCAGTCCGGGTACCACGATAAGCGCAATTAATAAACCTATGGCTCCTAAGGTAAGCATGAAACATTCCTTTTGTATAGGCACTTTTACTCTTTTAGTTAACAATCCTACGAAACCTACAAGAATGAAAAACTCTGTAGAATAGGCGAATGCTCTACTAATTATGTTCCATACTGTCGGAGGAGGTTCCAACCCCAGACCTCTCATTACTTCTTCTCCTCTTGATGTGGGATTTAGAAAATCGCTCAACTGTCGATATACATGCTCCCCAAACTTTAGAAAACTGTCAAAGACAACCGACCTAGATGTAAAAATATACCAACCAAACATAATAATAAAAAAGAGAATAGCCATATAAACAGTTAATTTTTTGCTAGCTCTTTTTATTATAAAAAGTGAAATCAAGGTAAAGGAGATAAAAAATAGAAAAATCATAGAAAGCCCATAATGCGATGTAATTAATCCAAAGCTGAACATAATGAAGCAGACTTTTTGGCAATTTTTTCCAATCTTATTATCTAAAATGAGAAGCAATAATAAAACAAAGAAAAGTTCGGCAATCATTTGCCTATTAAGGCCCAACATTTCTGAGTAAAACGTTTCTTGAGCCATGAAAAGAAACGCTGAAATAAAGGCGAACTTTTTTGTAGTATACCTATGCCACATTTGATATAAACCTAAGGGTACAAAAGAAAACAAGAATGGAAATATTATCTTAAAGATCCATATAGAATTCATATTTAAAAGTCTTGAATAAATAGTAGGAAGTATAGTAGTACTTAACATAGCATTGATTCTACCAGTTTCTAAATCCCAAGAATAGAAAAATGTAGAACTCCATTGTGCATTGTTTTCTGTTGTTTTAAAAACAAAATACTCAATAAAACTGTCTGAACCAAAGGAAACCAGATAATTGGATATGAATGAAGAATGGTAAAGAAGCGCGACGGCGATTGTAAAGACAGCTAGCGGATAGAACCTTGAAGGGAAGAGTTTCTCGAAAAAAGTGCTGATAATGAAAAGTAATGAGATCGCCAATATCATAAAAAGAAGGATTATATTATTTTCACAAGTATTCACCCACATTGCCCCGAAAATACTCAAAATTGGAAAAATCATGAAAAATAACGCTGAAGGAGATGATTTATAGATTCTATCTACAAGGAGCTCACTACTTTTGTTTTTTACAGAAGATAAAACTACAAGTACAAGAATTACACTGTTTAAAACTACTAATAAAACTTCTAATGAAAGCGGTTGTGGAAAGCCGATTATCGGCCCAATTTCGTTTAATAAAAGTCCAATAATTGTCAGAAACGCGAGACTAAGCCCAACAGAAAATAGGATAACTTCCACTATTCCAAGTTTGTTCGGTTTGAGAAGTTTGAGAATAATGAATCCCGGAACAAAAGTAAAATAAAGGAAACAGATAAATTGCCTTAACAAAGGAATATCAAACAGAGTCGCAACTAATGTGATAAACTGCAAAAATAGCATAAAAGTTAGAAGCTTATGAAATTTGAATTTAATCATCTTGAGACTCATGAAAAGACCTTCTAGGATTTATGGGTTGTCAACAACGTTTGTTACAATTCCGCTGTTTTATGGATATCCTATGTTGTTTTCTATTATTAGATTTATATTTGTTGATTCCTCTAAGTTTAATACCCCAAGTTTGAAGTTGGGGATTCCGTTATAGGTGAAGTCATTATAAATTATTGTTATGTTCACGTTATATGTGTGGTAACCAAGGTCTATGGCATATTCAGTTATGGGCGGTGTTGTGTTGCAGTAAATGTGGTTTCCCTGAATTAGTACGTTGCTTGAGCTGCTCCAGAACCATATTCCGTTATCTGCATTGACAATTTCGTTTCCTATTATCTGGAAGTCAGATGGGTTGTCTTGGGTAGCAATTTCCGTATTAACGAAGGTGCAGTTCAACACTTTATTTCCAACCCCTCTTATTTCGAGATGCCCTCCATTTATTATTCGACAGTTTGTCACATTGTTTCCATTACCACCAAGCACATTGGCGCTAACATCCGTGACCGTGCAGTTCGCAACTAGATGTTTTGTACCAGTATATACTGCAAACCCATACTGCGCGTTGCTTACTGTAACGTTTGTAACAACGACTTGCTCAGCCCCTAGTCCTTCGATTGTGAACCCGAAGACTCCTGAGCTTCCCCCTCCCGGAGGTTCCATAGCATCGTGAAGAAAACAGTTCTCAACTGTTCCATATTTACTCCTAAACATTGCAATTCCAACATCGCCCCAGTTGGTTCCTTCGACATTTCTGATTGTTACATTTGTTGACGCTATGTTCATACAGTCCCACCAAGCCCCTTCAATATACACGTCATGTATTGTTATGTTGCTTCCGAAATGGGTTTTTATTCCGTAGCATCCAGCATTTAACACTCTTACATCGTGAATGTGTATGTTCCCGTTATTATTATCATCGTCTCTGAAGCTTATTCCGTTGCCTTTTAGAGGCCAAGAGGAGCCGTTAACTAATGGGGTCCCAGTCATATCGACGGTTAAGTATGCGATTTCAACATTTGAAGCCTCAACTATACCTATTACGCCTGGATACCATAATTGGTTGTCTCCTTGCTTGATAACCACTTTACCTGGGTCCTCTGCCATGCCTTTCAAAGCGACGTTACTAGCCAGCATTATCGGACTAGAAGCTATGTGTACTCCTTCGCAGATATAAACAGTTCCAAGGCCCGCATTTTCAACGAGAGACACTGCATCGTTCACTAAGGTTGAAAAATCACTTCCTTCTTCGATAACATTATTTGAAGAATCTAAAAGTTGATAAGTATTCTCATTTTTACATACGTAGTATTCGAGAAAACGACGAATAAGTCCATGACTATGAATAGTTACATTATAAGTCAACTGGTTATGTGCAACAACAACCATACCAGCCAGTAATAGCGAAATTATAACGATTGACGTTAATACCTTCAAGGTGAGGAACCCTTTTATAGTATATTGAGACATACGATATAAATATATCGTAATTTTAATTATTACCCATGTTTATGTTCCTTATTAGCCTTTATTAAACGTTCAGCTAATTCTATAGCTTTTATAAAGACTGCTCCTTCTTTAATTGAGTACCTTATTAAATTTTCAATTGTAAAAATACATTTTTCCGTGTTTCGATAAGAATACCATGCCACTCCGTACCTTCTTGGAATTACATCTTTTGGATGAATGTACAGAACCACCGGTTTGCTATTAATAAAGTTATATTTTATGCAGCACTTTGCCCAATTTGAACCAAAAATCCTCAAATATGCTCCTCCTAATGGCACTAAAAATAATGGATTTACTGAAATAGGGATCTCAATTAGCTTCTTTTTCTTAGAAATATCAATGAAGAAAGGTTTTGAATTGTATTTCAATTTTAAATTCCTATAATAATTTAAAAAAAAGGGTGAACAGACGATTGAAGAGTCATAAACGTAATTATTTTTTAACAGGGCGAGTAAGCATCTGTCAGTTATTTTGAAAAGTGCTCCACGATACCCAAGCGGTCTAGAACCTGTTATTGAACTGATAATCTCTGTAGCTTTCTTAATTAGTCTTAATTGCTCGTTAAAGCTTCTATAAACTTCCTCGGGATCATGCTCCATTCCATGACAGCCAATTTCATGGCCTCGTGCGGCGATTTCTTTGAGGCTTTTTCTATGATTTAACGCAACACAGGAAGGAACGAAAAATGTTGCTTTTATATCATATTTCTCAAGCAAATTTAGAATAACGTTTACTCCATATTCAATGTCCAATGGAAGCAGAGGAGGGTTAGGATCAACATCTACCGTCATTACAAATAATTTATCCATTTTCATTTGTTACGCTCACTCTTAACATTGTAGCTTAATTAACCTTTATGACCGTACCCGTCTGCATGGCTTCTAATGAATCCAAAACACCATGCGGTTTCTTTAAATACATTGTGAAGCGGAACGAGCATGTAGATAATTTTCTTATTGCAATGATAAATCCTCAAAAACCGCAAGACACCTACGATGAAAGCAAAAGGAGGAAGCCTGACGAAGATAGAAACAGCATTTTTATGTTTATGTTGAATGTAATGGGCACCATATCCCCACCAATAGTACTGACGCCAAAGATCTCGCCAAGTTCGCTTAAACTGTTCGTAAAATTCAGCGTCAGTTGTTGATAAAAGCCACCCCTTTTTCAGTATTCTAATATGTGCATCGATGTCTTCCCCGGCCCCTTTAATATGTTCGTCGAACCCTCCAACGGCTCTTATAGCCTCCACGCGGCATATTGAACCGCCTGTACCAAAAAGTTTCAAATCGCCTAGATATAAATCAAACGCCCTGGAATTTTCAAGTATGGCAACAATTTTTCCGTTTTCCACAAGTCCATAACGAGCTTTCGCAACACCAACTTTTGGATTATTTTCCATATACTCAACTTGTTTTCTTATATAATCTGAAGGTAATATCATGTCTCCGTCTACCCATATTATATATTTGCCTCTTGCATTTTGAACGACGATGTTTCGGGCAGCTGCGATTCCTCGCCAATTCTGACGATAGACTCTTGCTTTCACTTCAATTCTTGAAATGAAATCTTCTATGATTTCTAGCGTTCGGTCATCACTACCGTCATCAACAAAAATTATTTCTATTTGATCTTTGGGAAAATCTTGATTCAACACACTTTCTATAACACTTTTAATTGATTCTTCAGCATTTCTAATACAAATGCCGACAGTTACTATTATTGTCAAGTTGATTCCCCAACTTATTAACGGTGGAGGTTCTTCTCGTATATTTCGATGTATTTACTTGAGAGAGTACGCCAATTATGATGTTTTTTAACCCAATCGTAGGCGTTTCTACCTAATTGCTTTCGTAGGGAGCTATCAGATAAAGCCATGCTAACTTTATCGTACAAGTCACTGGTGTCAAGGGGTTTAGCCATAAGACCGTTTCTCATATTTGTAATGAATTCACGTGAGAAACAAAGATCAAAGACTACTAAAGTTTTCTTACAAGCCATAGCCTCGAGTGCAGAAATAAAGGGTCCGACCTCATGAAAAGTAGGCAAAACAATTACATCAGAATCTTTAATTTCCCTTATTAACTGCGAATGAGGCAAGAATCCACGAAGATGAACCTTGTTTTTGATGTTCAAATGTGATATTTTAGATATTATTTTACTTTCTAGTGGACCCTTGCCTACTATCACGAGGTCCACATTTGAAAATTTATTGCATATTTTGGGCATAATTTCTAATAAATACAAAGTTCCTTTTGTGGAAACAAGACGGCCGTAGTTTATAATCCTTAAATTAGCGTCATTCTTGCTACTAGATGGTATTTTATCGATTTCTTCGAGATCAACTCCGTTATACACGACCGAGATTTTGTCTTGGGAGATTTTTCTGTCAATTTTTATTAAATAATCTTTCGTAAATTTTCCTGGAACTATAATATGGTCAGAGGATCGTAAGCATGCTTGCATAAAAAACGCGTCAAGAGGATAAGATGCTGCATAAATGCGGAAATCACCGAAGCTCCATTCAGATAGGGAAATCCTTGAAAATACTTTTATCGCAGCTAAAGGATGTTCATGTATGGTCGTAACAATTGGTACTCGTAGTTTTTTCTTTAGATAACGGAATAACGCAAAGGAATTCGGGTTAACTGCATGTAAAATGCAATTGTCTTTTATCGCTTTTGAAATTGTTCTGAAATTTCTAAGTTGAAACCACAAATACCGTGGAGGAACATCAAAACTAGGTAATCGGACAACTTTTAGGTATTTGTTTACCTGTGAGACGTTTATGCGCTTTGACACTCCGCAGAAAACAATTGTTTGAATGCGTTTTTCAGATAGAACTTTTGCCAAATTATAACAATAACTTCCTATTCCACCTATAATATAAGGGGGATATTCATGCGAAATAAGAACCACCGTGTAGTCGCTCATAACAATTAATCATTCTCCTAGATGTTAAAGTAAAGATTCTTGGAAAGCTTTGCGGGTTTGCTCTGTTATGTAATCCCAAGAGTGATATGTTTCCACATACCTACGGGCGTTTTGCGCAATTCTTGTAGCAAGTTGTTCATTTTTTAGCAACGTGGTTATTGCTGCTCCTATTTCTTTCTCCCTGGGTTTAACCAGTAATCCAGTAACACCATCTTTAACTATTTCTGGAATTGCTCCAATAGGTGTAGTTACTAAAGGTTTTCCAACAGCCATCGCTTCGAGGACTGTAAGTGGGCACTCAACGAAGGGCCAAAATCTGAAAGGAAGAGCAATAATATCGGCTATGTTAAGATATCGAATAAGTGATTTTTGACTTTGAACACCTTCTACAAGTACCGCTCTTCTATGCTTCATTATGCGTTTTTTAAGAGTGTTACTCTTTGGGTCTCCTTTTAGTGAACGAGCTAAGAATACGAAGATTGAATATGGGAATTTTGACAAGACTATTGGCATGGCATACAAAAGTTCATCCACTCCACGAAAAGAGGTCAAAGGTCCATAGTATAATATAATCGGTACATCTTTCTGAAAACCCATTTTTTCTCTTGCTTTTTCAATAAATTTTCGATTCCTAGTGGAGAAAAGTTGAGTGTCAACGCCTGAATAAATAACTCGTAATTTTCCTTTATTCACTCCTGCGCGCATAAAACGGTTTTTTAATCGTCTACTTAATGTAATAATTATTTTTAAGTTTGAAAGATACGCCGCTTTTTTTATAAATACTTCCGGTTTTAGAGAGTATAAAATGTTATTCCAAAAGCTTCTAAGCATAAAAAGTTCGGTTAGCTTCAAGTTTTGAATGTCTGAAAAATCGATTATTCCTGCGTGTAAAGTCCAAACTAAATTTTTCTTTAACTCTTTACAACGCAAAAAATGCATGGCCGATAAAGGTCCACTAGCATGCCAATTAATGACATCAAAATCTCCATTAAGGCTTTTATTTAGCTCGCGATTGTCAAATAAAAATTTGCCCTTTTTTATCCTATTTACATATACATCATGTAAAACCTCGTTTTTGCGAAAATTGGCGTCGATATCTGTTAGAACGCATATTTCGTCTCCTCTATTTTGCATTCTTCTTGCTAATTCGAAAACATGTTTCCATGGCTGGACACGAATCGAATATCTATTGAACCCCTCACAAACAAACAAGACTTTCATAAACATTTAACCAACTTTTTCTTTTAGGATGTCCCTTCAAGAAAAGAAAGTACTTGTCGTCGTATGTTATCTTGGTTAACTTCAAATTTAGTGGCCGTATCTACAACTTCAAAGTCGAGAATTCTAGCGAGTTTCAAATATGCAACCATTTTGGCGTGTAAACTCCTAATCGTAAGGCTGGGGCGTCGCTGAACTACAAGTTGCGGAGGGGCATGTGTAAGAAAAGTTCTTTTGGGTTTTGGTGTAGCATATAAGATTAACTTTGCAAAGTTTTTTGAATGTAAACTCGATAGAGCCAGTTCTACTATCAAATCATAGACATATCTATCGCATATTACAACCCTTACGAAAAGTAGTGGTAACCACACTTTCAGTAGAGAAATTATTTCAAAGTCAATAAAAAGCAAAAATCGGTATAACATTCCAAATTTCTTTCTGATTATTGGTGGAGCGTTTTCGAGAGGATTTGTCCAAGAATCTTTTTTAATTGTCTTCCAGTATCCAAGGATTCGGGTAATTATTAGAAACGGGTAAACAAAAATCGGACGACTTGCAGCTCTTACGTATAAGCTTGAATATTTCCTTTTGCGAAGAAAATGTAAAAGATGCTTGGCGTGTTTGGTTTTGCCCGAACCGTCAACACCAGTGAAACATATTAGTAACTTTTCTCTGCAAAACAACATTTTTCCTTCTTTTAGTTATGTTTACTAAAATAAATATCGATTAATTAGAGCACTGATAACATTTCCTTGATTTTCGTTTTGTTTAATCCGTATTTTTTCTCGATTTTCCTAAAATATTGCAGAACCATTTTCCAAAAACCATCGTCATAGATAACTTTTCCGTAGTAGATAGCATCTAAAGCCACTACTTTAAATTCTTTGAGCCATTGAAGAAATTCTTCCCGTGAGCATGCAGTTGGTTCTACGCCTATAAACAGAGGAGCATCTGTAAGTAAAAAATTTCTTCTGATATTCAAAATTTTTTGAACGGCATTTGTGAATTCAGGCGTACTTCTTCCTGGCAAGTCACTTGCAATAATCATAATGTCTACATCGCTTTCCGGTTTTCCGCGACCTTTAGCTCTTGAACCAAGAACAATTAAGGTATGTAGTTTTACACGGCGTTTTCTTAATAGACTAGCATATTTTTTAAGGTATAGTGCAATATCGCGTCCTAACTCGTCTGTACCTAACTCTCCAGTATTTGGCTTGCTAATGAAGCATTTACCACATGGATTTGTCAATAAAAAAATTCGACTCAATCTCTTTTTCAAGAGCATAATTGAAAAAGCAATCTTTCGTTTCCAATTGTACTTCTGCCTTATTCTTTGTTCTATCTGCTCCTTAATTAAGCGTATAATAGAATTTTGATCTTCCTTGTTCATAATATCCATCACACACGTACTTTACTTTTAAGACTACTTGGGCTACAAAGCAGGGTTCTCTTCATTAAGTAAGGTCGGGCGCATGTCTAGCAAAATTAATTGTTCCGATAATTTTCGAGCCTCAGAACCGTAAGGGCATTTCCAAGGGCTCCTCAAATATACGTATCTTCGCAACTTTCTTAATATATGCGAAAACCCATGCTTATCAATCACCTTAACTGGATATAGATAAAAAACATGTTTACGATCGTTCATCTTAGGAGGCAAACGTAATATGTCTGAATCTAAACTTTCCAACATTTGCGTCAAGATTCTAGCTTTTATTATCCTTCTCGAATTTTTTATGTCTATTTTTTCAAGTTTTTCAGCTATCTCCGCCGCGATTTTCGAGTCTATACCAAAGAAAGATGGTATCTCCTCAGTTGTTGCAGCAGTTATTTTCGTTAACGGCTTCAAAAGCTTCAATGATGAAAGTAGCGGGAGAAAGAAGGATTTGTATTTTCTTCCAAATCCTACCAGCTTATGCTTTATGGGAAGTTTATTCTGACCCAAATCTTTGGATGTGGTAATTATTGAGAAAATTTCTTCAATCTCATCGGCTAGTTCGTCTGAATTCGTTACTACTGCTCCTCCTGAAGAGGCGCCCATGTTTTTAGAGAAACTGAAGACTGATACATTCCCGAAGCTTCCGACCTTTCTATTTTTATATTCAGCCCCTAATGCATGTGCCGCATCCTCGATGATAGGGATGTCATGTGCGTTTGCAACTTCTTGAATTTCGTTGATATCCGCCGGAAGGCCATAACAGTGAATTACTACAATAGCCTTAGTTTTCGGTGTAATTGATTTTTTTATTTGATGAGGATCTATATTAAAAGTTATAGGATCTACATCAACGAATACGGGCTTAGCATTACAGTATTTTATGGCTTCTATGACTGTTCTGCATGTGAAGCTAGGTAGAATGACTTCAGACCCGGAATGTACGTTTAGTGCTTTTAATGATATAACTAATGCGGTACGACCTAGGCTTGTAAACTTTGCATACTTTACACCAACATATTCCGCTAACTTTTTTTCCGCATGTTTGACGCAAGAATTGCATGACTCGTTAATAGATGTTAATGACATACAAGGTTTTCCTCGTTACGGTTTTACGGAGATTACGTGGTCGTTATTTGTTTACAATTGTTAAATCATTAGAAATGAATGACCCTATGAAATTTTGTTTCTTTAAGCTTTGACGCTGCCTCTTCGAAACCTATACAAAAGATTGCGTCAACTATACTCATATTTTCTACAAATCCTGGGTGCACTTGATTGTACCGCCATGGTTTGTAATCTAGAAATGATAAGGAAATTGATTCCTGCTTGAACAATCTTTGATCGAGATATTCTCTTGCTCCAATTCCTGAAAGGTATTCATCTCCTCCCAAAAACTTCACAATATCAATTAGTCCCTGAGTGCCAGGGCTTATTGAAATCCCAAGCTCTGAAGCAAGAATGATTCTCGGATGATCTATTCTTAATTTCTTGAGCAAATACCTTATTATGAAAACATTATGCTCGGATAAGTATTCGTGAGGAGTTTCAATGATCTCGCATACTTCCTTATCGAAAAAAGGTGCCCGCGAATACATTGCCGTTAATGTTCTACTATGCTTATTGAATACGTTTTTATCCGTAATCTTAACATGCTTTATATCTACTCCTTTGAAATTCTTCTTACCAACTGGAAGCGTCAACCAAATCCATCCATTTAAGGAAAAAGTTCTTATTCTGTTTCTATTGATAAATCCCCCCCGCGTAAACTGTGCGGTGTCATATATTACAAAAACATCTGACAAATATAATTTCGCAAAAAAACCAGGATATGGAATATAGTTAGGCTGGTGAATCGCGACCCTCAATTCGCTCTCCCTTTCGTCAGATTCTAACTATGCGAACCACTTCGAAAGCTTCGGCATAAGCGACCCCAATTTGATACCCTCTAAATTGAGCTAATCCTTTTATAGCGTTTACCTCAAAGTACCTTTTATTTTGTTGAGACCTATATTGCTTTAGAGCAAGGATTTTCTGAGATATTGTATCGCTTATTTGGACATAGTATTGAGGAATAAAATTTGGATAAGAATCTGGAGATTCATAAGAAAGTATCTCGGCCACCCTTCTGGCAGCAGAAAAAGTTGCTAATGCTGTATTTCGATGATCTTGATGTCTATCCTTGGGACATTGAGTATAAACTCTATCTGGTTTAATCTCGTTAATAACGTTCTCTATAATCATTATAGTTTCAATACTATCAGTAACTTTTGTATCAGGGATTCCTCCAAACCTAATCGATTTAACTCCCAAAATCCGAGCACTTTTCCTTGCCTCCCTTTCTCTTTCGGACTTTATTCCGCTTTTTTCGCCGTATGTAAGTATTAAAAAATGTACTTCATCGCCTTCCTTAACATGTCTGGCAATGGTTCCCCCAGCTCCAAGTTCAATGTCATCAGGATGCGCGCCTACTGCTAACACTTTCATTCACTATTCCTCCTGGTCTTCAAATTTTAAACTAGAGATAAAGTTTCCAGCATTTCTCGCGTTATTATTGCTCTTGAATGTTGGGCAGTTTTCCAAAGGATTATATTCCTTCTGGTTAATAAACCAATGATCGCTAATAATAAAAACACATGGTTTTGAATTACTTCAATAAATATCACTCTTAGGCGTTTTATCGTTAATGTAAAGGTGATCATAGACGCTAATAACAGCGCAAATAATGGGAGAGTCAACATCATATAAAACGTCGTTATAAGTAGCAACAAAAAAATAATAGGATTAAATAAGTAAAGAAAGATTCCAGGGATCGCAATTTTCCATGGGAGCATAAGTTTTCTTTTAAGTAATAAGCTAAAACATTTAACCCATGTCTTTAAATTTTGGGTAGCTCTTCGGACTTTTGCATTAAACTTATCTCTCCATGCAGCGAATTCCAAAGAATAACTAACCGCTTCCGGAACCATTATAGTTCGGCCCCCTCTCTGAACAATGTCAAGTGCTGTTCCTGTATCATCCGCTTCAACATCAAATTTTTGCAAAAATGACCTCCTATAAGCAGCAAACCCTCCATGAAACATTATTGTTGAATGGATTTTCGACTCTCCAAGTTTGATTATTCCATAAACAAGATCAAAGTAGAATTTCTCGGTTTCACTAACCCACGAAATTTTAGGATTTATGAGTTCTTCCTTTGAAATTAAAGCGCCAACAGAACAATCTGCAAAAAAGGGCATTGTCTTGAGCAATATATCAGGGGACAGAAAAGCGTCAGAGTCAGAAATAATTATAATTTCTCCAGTTGCATATTTTAATGCGTTATTCAAAGCTTTCATTTTCCCCTGACGCGAGGCAGAAGTGACTACTGTGAAGTCTACTAAGGCACTTTTTGAAAACTCTGAAATTTCACGGAGTGTTCCATCCGTTGAAGCGTCATCGACTAATAGAATTTGCATCTTTTCTTTCGGGTACACCAATTTGGCGAGATTTTCGAGTTTTAATCTTATTACTTTTTCCTCGTTATGCATTGGAACCATAATTGTAACGGACGGTAGATAATTACTATCAGCATTAATATTCCAATTTTTTGTTGAGATTTTTCGTAAATAAAGAAAATAAAAACTAGGAACACACACAAAAAACAGGAATAAGATCATCCACAAACAAATAAGCGCAACCATTTTTTCACCGTAAGAAAAGATTATCATTAGGCCTCTATTTAGCAGTAGTTGTGATAATTAAACGAGATAAGAGTTTAGCCCGCGATTAGCTACATTACTTGAGATCTGCATAACTCTACTCTACATAAAAGGTTTCTTTACTTTTGAGGAATTTTTTAATATCTGTTACAAGTGGACGTTTCTGTCTCGGTGATATTAACGTTATTTCACTCTTAAACTCTTCTATCGCTATTCTTTTCTTGAGAAGAAACTCTGAAATATCAACTACATACATGTTATGTTTGAAAAAAGAAATAAAAAGGTCTATCAATGGTCCAATTCTCCCATACTTTTGCCCAATTGAATACTGATATTGTGTAACTGGGATATCTAACCTTCTAAGCGCGTTTTTGACTATTTGATAAGTTGCTTGATGATCTGGATGTGCGTCTTTATGAGTCGGAAAATAAACTTCTTCTGGAGGATTTTTAATTAAGATCTCCATAACTTTTTCTTCAGCTTCTCTTTTAAAATCATTAAGTTTTCCATCCTCAAAATTCAGGAAGATTATATTTTCCCTTGGAACTCCTAAAACTTTCATCGCCCTTATAACTTCTTCTTTTCTGATTTCCTTCAGATAATCCGGAGACGGATCTGAATTTATGCCTAACACTTTTTCAAATGCATATCTACCGTCTGTCATAATAACGATAAGAACCTCATAGCCCTGATTGATCTTCTTAGCTATTGTGCCTCCACAGCCAAATGTTTCATCGTCGGGATGTGGTGCAAACACAATTATTTTTTTACCCATCTTAAAGCCCCGATTATTCTTAAATTGCTTCCTTTTATTCTTGGAATTGAAACAATTTATGATAAAGAGGCAATAAAAATTGTTCTAATATGTTATCCTTCAATTTTTTCTTCGGAAATTCATCTTTGAAATATAGAAAATCGCCTACAGGCAGAAAATTTATACTGCCAATCTTTTCTTCTGAAGCCAAAGCAATATAACGTACTTTTTCTGGATTAATTCCCATCATTTCCGAAACAGCAGCATCAACCGCGACGGGATCTTCACTGGATGCCACCATGTTTAGACGTTTTGTATATTTTCCACGAACAATTATACCATCAACTATGGTTAGGTGCGATTTTATTAACTTGTTTATGCCAACTATAGCTTCGTTTAATACTTTATGATAAACATACTTTTTAGGATAGGCATTGCATCCAAAAATGTTTTTTAGGGCACATGAAATCTTTACGAGCCCCATATATTTTGGCTTTGGCACATTTATCATAAGATCTGTTTCATTAAAAATTTCTGGAACATAGAACTTGATATCTACGCCATCAACATTAACATTAACTATTTTATTTTCCATCTCACTTAGGTTGATTAACTTAACATTCTTCTCTTTTGCAAGTCTATCATATCCAAGTATCGGGAAGACAAATTTACACTTCATTGCGGAAGCATCCGATTCGGCAATAAAAATCTCGGAAACCGTCGAAAATTTTTCTCTAATAGCTTCAATTATTGCTCCAACAAATATTGGATCTGTAACTTCTCCCGTTGATGGATGATAATAATAGCACATGTTAGGTTTTATTATAACGCTCTTCACCTTCCTTGTAAGCTTGAAATTTATTAGGTTAAGAGAGTGCAGTATAGACTCTTTTAATGCTAAGTATCCAGAATTCTTTGTTTCTACAAAACTGACAAGGCTCAAAGTACTTCACTTTATGATATTTGTACATTTTTTGTAGGCCATAGAAATTACTTTTAGATCATGTAATGCTTCTTCTGCAGATGGTTCCGGTTCTCTATCATTCTGTATGCTCTCCACAAAATGTTTTATCTCCAGGTAATATGAGTCTTCATGAAGCCCGAACTTCCTCTTAACATCTCTTAAAATTAACTTAAAGGTATTTGAAGGAGTCAAATTAATATGCATATTTCGTGATGTGCCAAGAATTTTTACAGAGTGCATAGTGTCTCTGGAGAACCAGCCAACATTGACCGTCCCGACCGGACCATTTTTAAACCTTAAAAGACAAACAGCAGTATCTTCTACTTCCATATTAAACAAATAATCAAGCCAGCATTTTACGTCTGCGACTTCTCCGAACCACCAGGAAAGCATATTGATCATATGGCAACCTAAATCTAGCAAGGCTCCTCCTCCCACTAATTCTTTTTTAAACCACCAAGTAGGAACGGGTTTTGGTATTGTTCCGTTAGTTTGAGGGGTAAAAGGACCGCTACTAGCATTTGTCGCTTCGACTATCTGAACTTGACCAAAGAACCCGTCGTAAATTTTATCACGAATACTCTTTACTGTTTGATTAAATCTTATGTTATAACCAACCATTAACCTAACTCCATATTTTTTTAAACATGAAATAATTTTTTTACCCTCTTCAAAACTTCTTGCAAGGGGTTTTTCAACGAAGATATCTTTTCCATATTCAGCAGCCTTAGTTATGGCTTCGTAATGTAGAAAATTGGGCAAACTAATTACAACAGCGTCGATGTCAGGTCTCTTAAGTAGATTTTCATAATCTTTGTAGAGGTTTTTTACACCCATATTTTTCGCGAATTTAAGGGCTTTTTCTGAAATGTCTGCGGCACCTACTATATTGACATTTTTTAAAAAAGTACAATTTCGAAGGTGTAGTTTGCCTTGATTGCCAAGTCCTATAAAGCCTAAACCGACTTTTTTCATCAAAAGCGCCCCAAAAAGCTATGAAACCTACTTTATTGAATTATTTTTCCTAAAATCATCTTACTTATACGTATAGGATTATATTTTGACATGGTAACCTTCTTAAGTTGTATAAGTCTATATAATTCTCCCTTCCACTCTCTTTTCCATCTCCAGATTCCCCATTCTCTTGAATGCTTGCACGGGGGAGGCTGCGGGACAAATCCCATGTGATATAAGGTATATCCCTGTTTGCATGCCCACTCCATAACTTTCCAATGTAATATGTCATTACATCTGACTTTCCATCCCTCTGTTAAGGAACCAGCGGCTACGGCATAAACAGTTTTTCCATGAATGACAATAAACACTCCCGCTAATTTTTTCCCTTTCCACACGGCCAAAAAGACTTTTGACAAGTTAGGCTTGTAAATGTCCCAAATGGTCTCAAACCATGAGTATGGGTAGCTTTTGAAGCCTTTTCTCTTTTCTGAAGCCTTAAGCATAAGATAAAAAGTTTGGAGATCCTCTTTTCTACGTGATTCAAAGACCTCTACACCTTCCCGTATTGCCTTCTTAATATTTTTCCTCTTGTTATGTGAAATGTTTTTCCAAAGATCATCCGAGCTATTCTTCAATCTAACAACATATTCATTAAGCTCCCCGGCAACAAAGTATCCAGAAGAAGTAAAAGCATTAATTAATTGCCAGGCCTTGGGAATCTGTATACTGATCTCAACTATTCGTTCCTTTCTTGCGTAATCATCTAGGGCATTTAAAAGATATTTTAAAGCAATCAAATGGTTTTTATCCTTAAAGTTGATAATGGGTCCGCGTCTGACGCCCAATGTTGCTCCAAATCCTAAATATTTTGAATATGTTCCTTGGACTAATCCGGCAATTTCGCGTCCTTGTAAACAAGCCAACCTAATAACCTTAGTTCTCGGATAAACTTTTTTGACGACTTCGCCGTATTCAAAACATTGCTCAAAATTACCATTAGAAAATGTTTCAAGAAAAGAATTCCATGATTCAGGATGCACATCGTTAACTACAGAATATTTGAGCATAAGAATTCCACGACCTACTTGATACTTGTATTAACTATATTTCAGCACTTAAATGCATCCCAAGCTTATTGGACAACCATAATAGAAAGTTGTTTTCTATGGTCCAACAATACGTTTTTGCAAACAAGCCACCGCGAATGAGTCTTGCAATGATATTTTTCCTGAAAACAGTTGCCCATTTGGCTTTATAGAGCTCAAATCCCCTAGTTAAATCATATTCGACAAATCCTCTCTTGATGCATTCCTCAACTAAGTGGAATTTTAACAGATTTCCGACGCCGTATTTCTCAAATTCGGGATCAAATCCTGTAAGATAACCATACTTTCTAAGGTTATAATCGAAAGTATATGCGGCGGCGATGGGCTTATCATCGGCTGTTAGGAAGCGCAGATCAAGCCAGCCTTTTCCATCGAAAACTTTGGCAATATCGAGATGAAAATTCCTAAACTCCTCAGATACAAATGCTCCTCTTTTACCTTTCGACTTCCAACGCTTTTGATGTAACCTAAAAAATGCTTTCATAGCCTCTTCGAGGGAACTAAAATCTCTTTGAGTTTTAAATTCAACTTTATATTCATTGCGAAGTCTTTTCATTCTCTTACGAAGATTTCTTCGCATATTACGACTTAGACCTTTAACAAAAATATCAATGGATTTTGGTAAAAAAATGGAGGGACAATAAGTTCCATCTATTAACTTCAACCTAGAATTCTTATTAGAGACAGAAGCAAAATAAAGAGCTTCGGCAGTGGCACTTCCTTCGCGGATATCCCTTAAATCAAGCATGTTCCAGTCAGAGAAGTCCATTAGAGCGTTAAGCAGAAGTCTGACGCATTTATTTTCCTTTTTTAGCAGTATAAAGTTGTTGTAATCCCCATGGGGGCTGCTCATAAATTCAATTTTTGCTAGTTTTCCAAAATTTAAGAAGTTATAAT
>CAYYZD010000004.1:0-23146 GCA_964476035.1 uncultured archaeon | reverse complement strand
ATTGGGAAATATTGAAAAAAATGGTTTTAACAGTTGATACGGTTGAAATAAGATTTACAGAGAAACTAAAGGAATTTGAAGAAGTGATAAGATCAGCAGATGTTGTAATAGATGGCATGTTGGGCACCGGTGTACGAGGGGAATTAAGAGACCCTTATCGGACAGCGGTTGAAATTTTCAATGAATCTAATGGATTAAAGGTTGCTGTGGATATTCCAACTGGCTTAAATCCAGATACCGGAGAAATACATGGAACTGCGGTAAAGGCTGATTTAACAGTAACATTTCACGCTTTCAAAAAAGGTTTGGACGGGAAGAAAGAGTATACAGGAGATGTGATAGTTGTAGATATTGGAGTACCTCCAGAAGCTGAAGTAATCGTTGGTCCGGGAGATTTTCGTGCGGCCGTAAAACCTAGAAGACCTGAGGCTAAGAAAGGGGATTTCGGTAGAGTTCTGATCATTGGCGGGAGCGAGCTTTATACTGGTGCTCCAGCTCTCTGCGCTATGGCAGCCTTAAGATGTGGTTGTGACATCTCTATAATAGTAGCTCCAGAAAGTGTAGCTAGTAGTATTAGAAGTTTTTCACCAAATATTATCGTTCACACTTATCCAGGCAAAGTTCTCACATTGGAAGCTATTAATGTCATAATTCCCTTGGTTGAAAGAAGCAACACAATAGTAGTAGGCCCGGGGCTGGGAACAGCTGATGAGACATTTGAAGCTTGCTTAAAGCTTTTTGAAGTAGTGAAGGAAAAGAGAAAAGCATTGGTTGTGGATGCTGATGGATTAAAAGCGCTTTCCACGTCTCCTTTTATACTTTCGGAGACAAAAACCGTGCTAACTCCCCATGCTGGTGAATTTAGAAAACTTGTAAATTTTGATATCGCTAAATTACCGCTTAAAGAACGAATGGAGCATGTGAGGAAAGCTGCAGAGCAGTTGGGCACTACCATACTCTTGAAGGGGCACTGGGATATAGTAAGTAATGGGGATCAAGTGAAGGTGAACGTAACTGGCAATCCGGCTATGACTGTAGGGGGAACTGGTGACGTGCTTTCAGGTTTAGTAGCAACTTTTTTAGGATGGGGAAATGACCCGCTTACTGCAGCTTCGGTTGCAGCATTTGTTAATGGAACAGCTGGGGATTTAGCAATGCAGGAAAAGGGATATCATATTGTTGCCACAGATCTCCTAAATAAAATACCAGATGTTTTTAAAAAATTTAAAATAGGTTGACTCCCTTCCTTTGAAGGTGTAAGACCCTAAAAGGAAGAAGGAAGATAATTTATTAACGGTTTTCCGATTTTTAGTTTGTTCAAAGTTTTCCAAATTTTAGATGTACAATTAGTAGTATAACAACTACAGCTATTACAGCTAATAGTATCCATAGATGGAGTGGTAAACCAAGTGGTAAACCCCACCATGGTCTTTCGGTTAAACTTGAAAAATCCGGGTCTAATAGGTGTAAAGTTGATATCGCGTAGAATGTTGCTTCAATGGTTGCTTCATCCGTGACAATCGACTCTCTTGCTGTTGAATTTACAAGGCTAAATCCACCAGATGTTCTTTGGCAGCTTAGTATCCAGTTTATCACTTTGCTTCTATTATCGCCTAGTTGATCCAATGCATCAACTGTGTTTAAGATGTCTATGGCTAAATATGTTGTGAAAAGAGAACCGACGCTTGATCCTAGGATTTCCTCGAAGCATCCGTTTGGGAGCATCCTATCTAAGACCCATGATATTAATTTTTCCTTGTTTATTTTACCATCTTGGAGGGCTTGAGCCATGTCTAGAAGTTTTACAGCGGCGTATGTTTCAGAGAGAACGGAAACGTTTTCTTCGAGGGAAAAACCTCCGTCAGGGTTTTGGAGAGAAACCAACCACTCTGTGAGGTTATAACTTATTATGTTCCAGAGAGTTTTGTTTAGCAAATAAATGATTGAAAGAGCGTAATATGTTGTCCATAATGCCTTTTCAGTGCCGTTGGGATATATGGAGTAGAGATTGTCTGTATTACATTTCGCCGTCCAATCTACAATATAATCCTCTTCCAGGTACTCTGTGTAATCTTCGTCAAGAAGGATAAAAGTCTTTAATCCGAAATAATTACTATATATTGTTATATCTCCATCTTGTTCGTATTTAATCAAACTGTAATTTTCTGACGACGAATCGTGAACTATTAGGGTTTCATTAATCCACTCGACAATTTTGTTTTTCTTTATTTTTCCAAATTTATTTAACAATTTTAAAATGCTTAAAGCTTCAAAAGTAGCTTTTATGTTTGGTTTGGCTTCTAAAAACGGCTTAAAGCCCTTTTTATCTTCTTGTAGATTTAAAATATATTTGACAACAGCGTCTTTCCTAGTGCTAACAAGAGCTGAAGCTTCTACTATAAGGAACGAACTTGAGCACAATAGTATTGTTATCAATATTACGGCGATCAATTTTAACTTCATCTGCTAATCCTCCGTATATTTAATGTCTCTTGAACAGTTATCAAGAAATTGAAATCGCCCTACTTAATTTTTTCCATAAATCTACATTTTCTTTAAATATTCGTAGGCACTAATTGCAGCGATTGCACCCTCCCCTACCGCAATTGCAATTTTTAGAATTCCGTTTGTCACATAACCAGCGGCAAATATACCGGGTACATTCGTTCTCTGTTTTTTATCGACGACGATGTATTTATTGTTATCAATGGTTACTCCAATTTGTCGAACAATATTACTTTCAGGTTCAAGACCTAGGTTTATGAAAACACCATCCACTTCTAGTTCCCTAATCTCGTTAGTTATTTTATTCACTAGCGTTATTTTTCTAACCGAAGCATCACCATTAATGGATGTGACGCTGGTGTTCCAAAGTATGTTGATGTTGCTTCTAGCGATCTTTCTTCTTAAATGGGCATCAATACGCAGTTTATTATCGCTACATATCAAGTATACAGCGTCAGCGGAATTAGTTAGCATTAAGGCGTTAAGTGTTGCGATATCGCCATTACCAATAACTGCAACCCGTTTCCTTTTAAAAAAAGAGCCGCTTGATGCTGCGCTATAGAAAACATACCTTCCTGTATACTTTTCTTCTCCTGGGACTCCAAGTTTCTTATATTTTCCTCCGGTAGCTATAATTATAGTTTTGGCAAAATACATATCCTTAGAGGAAACAATTCTCTTTTTCCCGTGAAATGTGTCAATTTTTAAGACTTTTTCTAGTTCTTTTATTTTTGCGCCACATTTGAAAACTTGCTTTCTCATCACTCCAATTAGTTTCATGCTGCTAATCTTCACAAAGCCTGGATAATCTTCAATAATTTGAGCATCAAGAACTTTACCGCCTATACTTTTGCTTTCTAAGACCATGGTTTCAAGCCCTAATCTAGCACCTTGGATTGCCGCAGATAGGCCTGCGGGTCCTCCACCAATAATTGCTAGGTCTATCTCTGCGGACACTTCCAAACCACCCTTTAAATTATGCATCTTCCTTACATTAAGTTGTTTTGTTAAAGCATTGAACTTAACATAATCATAAGCTAACTTTTTACGCTAAATTTTATGTTTAATTCTAAAAATATTACGATCAAATTGAAATCACTTAACATGTAATTAATCTGGTGTTTTCCTACACAATTTTTCTTCATATATATTAATAACATCGACTCTCTGTCTAAGCTGTAATTTTACGTCTTTGGGGCTTTAGCATCCCTTTTATTAACGATTCCCTACCCTCTTTACTTTACTTAATTTTATGAATAAATTCATAAACTTTCATGACTATAATTTCGTAAATTTAAAACTTGTTTCTTATGGCGCGGTGATTTGATGGTAAGAATTTTTGTTGAAAGTGCTCATGTGATATTTAAGCATTTAGTTAAAGTGGGTCCTTCGATTCCTGTCCAAGCGTTTATTGACAGATTATCAAATTTAGGATTTTCATACACAACTAGGAAACTCATGGTCCCTCCCTTGCCTCAACCAGTTCCACAGCCTCCAAGTGAACTCGTTGAATATCTTTTCAAACGTCCCTCAGATGCTACATCACTTATAGTGGTGAGTGAAAAGGGGCTTGTTGTTGATACTAGGTCTATTCAAACAGCTTTAGATCTTTTTTGGACTTCCCACGGGATTTTACGTGAGAGTTTAAAGGAAAGATTTAGAACTATAGTTCCACAAATCCAGCTTTTGGCAACTATTCAAATTTATAGTGAAATAAGTCCCTTAAAAATAATTCAAGACATGTTAACACCTAGATTATTAAAGGGGAAAGTTGTGATGAAAAAACCTCTTTCACCAATGGCCATAGAGTTATGGACTGGTATTCCTAAGGATGAGGGGGAATGGTATATTGTTCGTTTAGAACCTTTTAAAGGGGATCCTTTTAGAAGAATGTTGATGAGAATTACTTATAAGCATCAAAACGTTGAAGAAGCTGTAGACTTTCTTGAAAAATTGGAAAGTTATTCGACAAATTTTCTTCAGAAGATCATGAAACAAGTAAAGTGAGTAGAAGAACGGCTAATATGTTTTAGCTACTGCAGCTATTGATTTTGTTCGTTTATTGCATATGGGACAGACTTCATCTCCGGTTAGATTAACTAAATCTTTTGATAACACAGTACCTAGTACATCTCCATCTACTTCCTCACATATTCTCATTCCGCACTCATCGCTTCCACACCATGGAATCAAAGCTATACAACGTCTGTTTTGGATTATTTCTCTAGCTTCTTGCAGGCTTTTTGCTTTAAAAATCTTTTTCTTGAATTCTTCCTTTGCTCTCTTTCTGAGATTTTCCTCGATATCAGCAAACACTTTTTTAATAGTTGTATTTATATCATTCATTGGATACGCATTTCTTTCAAATGTGTCTCTTCTTACGATTGTCACTTGGTTATTTGCAACATCCTTTGGGCCTATTTCTATTCTAACTGGAACTCCTTTAAATTCCCAGTCATAAAATTTTCTGCCAGGGCTGATGTCTCTTTCATCGAGAAAAGTTCTTATCCCTTCCTGCTTTAAAGTGTTAAGAACTGATCTACATTGTTGAAGAACTTTTTCTTCCTCACCTTTATAGATTATTGGCACAATAACTACTTGTATTGGAGCTACTGAGGGCGGGAAAATAGCGCCTCGATTATCTCCATGTATCGCAACTAACGCTGCAATGGCTCGTTCAGAAATTCCATAGCAGGTCTGGTAGGCAAATTGGTGTTTTCCATTTATATCCTCATAGGTTATTTCGAAAGCTTTAGCGAAATTTTGCCCAAGGTTGTGTACTGTTCCTATCTGCATTGTTCTGCCATCAGGCATTAAAGTGTCAAATGCAACACTGTATTCTGCACCTGCAAATTTATCGAAGTTTGGCCGTCGACAAATTATGTAGGGTATTCCTAGCTCGTCAAAAAATTTGCTGTAAATTTCAATAGCCTCTTTAACTTGCTTCTCAGCTTCTTCAGCAGTTTCGTGTACTGTGTGAGCCTCTTTAAACGTAGTTACCTCGCGTACCCGTATTAAGGGTCTTGTAGCCTTTGTTTCGTATCTAAAAATGTTTACTATTTGGTAAACTTTAATTGGTAAATCCGCATGGCTGTGTATCCATTTTTTGAACATATTATACATAGCTGTTTCGCTGGTAGGCCTTAGAGCAAGCTTCTTTTCTAGCCTTTTTAGCCCTCCGTGAGTAACCCAGTATACTTCCCCTTCAAACCCCTTTATGTGTTCTTTTTCAAGACCAAGGATGTCTTCGGGAATAAGAAGGGGAAATAATACTTCTTCGTGCCCTGTATTGTCGAGAAGCCTTCTAATGATATTTAAGACATACTTTCTAAGTTTAAATCCATATGGACGCCAAACATAACATCCCTTGACAGGGTATCTTGTATCTACTAGATCGGCAACTGTGATAACTGTTCTAAACCATTCGCTAAAGTTTTTAAGCTTGTCAATTGCTTCTTCCTTCTCCATTTCAATAACCTCAAGTTGATGTCACATTCACAATAAAGTTCTGAACCTCTTTTCCTTTTTATATTGTTTTAATTTAAATTTTTCAGCCACCATATTTAACTAATGCCTTAATTAATAATTATTCATCATTCTTAAAGATGTGATCTAAATTTACTAAGTTACTTCTTTTATATGGTCCATGAGGGTTTTAGCTCTTCTGTATGCTGAATCTTTGTTGGAAAAACCTGTTGGTCCAGGAGATTCAACAATGAACGATGCTGCAGCTGATGCAACCGCTCCAGCCCATTTTACGCTTAATGAAGCTAGATATTCCAAGGTGAAAATAATTGTATAAACGTCCCCAGCGCCAGTGCTGTCAACAATTTTATTTGGTTTAGCTGCTGGAATGTACAGAACCTCCTTTTCTGTGCCTACGTATGAGCCCTTTTCTCCTAAAGTTATTAGAGCTATTTCTGCTCCCATTTCCACTAAAATTTTAGCTGATTCACTGGGTGTTGCTGCTTTGGTAATAATTCTTGCTTCATCAGCGTCCGCGTGTACAATGTTTACGAGTTTTAGGAAATGTTTTGCTTCATTCCATTCAGTAAATTTTACTCTGCCTGTTTCATCTATCTTTCGTACATATCCTTGTATGTCTAGGGAAATATACTTGTTTTTAGAGCGGATTTGTTTGAGGGTTTGAAGAGGGACTTCGTTGATAACGCAACCTATGTGGAATATTTTAGCTTGAAAACTTAGCTGACATAAGTCATTTGGTAATATTGGTTCACACCGTTCCATTAAAAAAAGGACCCGTTCATCGTTTTTGTAAATTAGTTTGAATTTTGTTGTGGGGATTGGAACACGCTTGACACATGCCAAGTCTATTCCCTTTTCAATTAATAAGGAAAGGAGATCCTCAGGGAAATCTTTCCCTATCTTGCTGACAAGTAGTGTATTTGCGCCATAGGTTTTGGCGGCTAAAGTGCTATAGGTTGCAGCTCCTCCTATAGATCTTAACCGTAAATCCCCTCTTTCTATTTCATCCATAACTATGTGGCCTAAAACAGCAACATCGTACATTTTTATCTCCATAGTTCGTTAATTGCTCAACAACATATCTTAATCGAGTGAATAGAGATAAGATTAAGATCGCGTCGTTTTATTTTATTCATTAAACCCTAAAATTTATTTTGAATGGAAGATATTGACTAGACTGCTAACATACATATGGGTGGTTTAAGTGAGGATAATTTTACTAGGTCCGCCTGGATCTGGAAAGGGGACTCAAGCAGAATTGCTTTCGAAAAAATACGGAATACCTCACATAGCTATGGGAGATATTTTGAGGGAAGAGGTTGCTAGGGGAACCTCGCTGGGAAAGAAGGTCAATGTTTATATGAGTAGAGGAGAGCTTGTACCGGATGAAATTGTCATAGAAGTTTTAAAGGGACGGATAAAAAAATCAGATTGCAGAAATGGGTTTATTTTGGACGGGTTTCCAAGGACTTTAAACCAAGCTAAAGCCTTAGATACTATGTTGGACGAGTTAGGTTTTAGAATTGATGCGGTGGTATATATAGATGTACCAGATGAGGAAATTGTAAGGCGTTTATCGCTTAGGAGAACGTGCAGGGTCTGTGGAAGGGTTTACAATCTATATTATAATCCGCCTAAGCAAGATGGAAAGTGTGATGTGTGCGGAGGGGAGTTATTTATCAGGGATGATGATAAACCAGACGTTATAAGGAACAGGCTCAAGGTATATAATGAGCAAACTAGACCTCTAGTAAGTTACTACGAAGAAAGCAAGTTACTTGTTCGTGTTAACGGTGTGAACTCCATAGATAACGTGTTTCAACAAATAGTTAAAAAATTAAGCCTTGAGAACAAGTAGTTTAACAACGGTAATTTTTAAGGAACTATAGGTGACTTTCATGGAAAGAAAAATTAACGAGATTGTCCAGCATCCGGAGAAGGTTTCCCTTCTTACTCCTAATGAAATTAAAGAACTTATTTGTATGGCTTCCAGTTTGTTCGAAACAGAAAAATCCCTTTTAAAAGTAGAGGGGAAACGTTTTTTATTTGTCGGCGATACTCACGGAGATTTCGATTCAACTAGAAAAATTGTAAACCTCTTTCTCGATGAGAAGTACGATTACATTATTTTTTTGGGAGATTACGTTGATAGGGGGATTTCTCAGATAGAGAATATAAATTATGTTCTATGCTTAAAATTGTTTTATCCGAAAAGTGTGATTTTGCTTCGTGGAAATCATGAAACGCCTCTTGCAAATCTTCACTACGGTTTTTACTACGAAGTATTACAAAAATTGAATAAAAGCTTCTATGAGATGTATAGCAGATTATTTGCAAAGATGCCTTACGCAGTTCTAGTAAATAATAGTGTATTAGCATTACATGGAGGAATCGCAGAAAGTTTGAGAACGATTCAACAGATTGAGAACATAGGGAAAAATTTGATTGATGCTAGGGATCCCTTGGTTCTTCAAATTTTATGGAATGATCCAAGTGAAGATGTTTTGGGATTTCAACCTAGTATGAGAGGCCCAGGAATAATGGTTTTCGGCAGAGATGTATTTGAGGATTTTGCCAGAAGAAATGATGTAAAGCTGTTAATTAGAGCTCATGAAGCCTTTAACGAGGGATATCGCTATTTTTTCGGGGGAAAATTGCTTAGTATTTTTTCAGCTAGGAATTACGTTATTCCAGTGGATGCTAAAATTGCCGAGTTGACACCAGAAGGGAAAGTTAAGTTAATAAGTATTTAAATTTCTTCTCTTCTATTTTTCTTGAAATATTTAATGTTTTCGGCGTAACTCTTAAATAGTTATCAGAGAATTATTAAAAAATGATGCGAATTGGAGGGAGAAAGTGAGGAATGCTTCCGATGATCGAGGGAGGGAGGAAATAAGTTATTAATCTCCTCCCTCACCCATTTATTATTAATATTTTCTTCACTATTATTTCAAGTTAAGGATCTAAAACCAGCTTATTTGAAAACATTTCAATGCTTTGATATATGGTTTATCGGGTTTAAATTCTATTTTGGTAGTGGGAGAACTGGAAATGTATGAGCCGGTTGAAAAGAACCGACAATTTACGAAAAAAGAAGGAGCAATTGGATTTCCTTTGTTAAAAATTTTGGAAAGAAGTTTTAAGATTTTAAACATGAAAAATATAAACGTTGCGACAATTTTTTGGGCTCTAACGGGTTTAAATTATACGGCAGTGACAGTTCTTGAAATGCTTTTACACGACACTTTGACAGTTCAAGAGATTTCTAAAAGAATTGGGAAAAGTAGGAGTTGGGTTCAAAAACTGCTTACTTTGTTATTTAAATATGAACTTGTTGAAAGAACTTGGGTTTCTAGTCAACAAAAGTATTTCTATAGGGTTTCGAGCAAAGAAACATTTTATAACGTGTTAAAATCGATCTTGGATACAGTATATGCAGAACTTATTAAATTTTTACCAAAAACAGATAAAAAATAGGAGAAGTAATTATCAACTTAGAGATCAAGTACATACAGTTGCGTTTCCTCATCAAACCTTCTTTTTATCGGTTCTTTCAATTTTATTAGGAATATTTCGCACATTGGATAGATTACTGATCCTGAAAGCAAATGCCCACCAAATGATGTTCCGTCCTTTTTTGAAACCGTGATATGTGCATGAATAAATGGTTGCCCCTCTTTTATACTTATGTTACCAAGCAAGCTGACAACTTCAAATTGACCTTCCAAAGTAATTTCTTCGTATTTTCCGCTTATAAATGCTCCTATTTTAACCCTATTCAGACCTCCTATTCCCGTAAAGAAGCCTGCTTTAACATTCTCTCTTTTAACTATCGAGTTTAAAGCTTCTAATAAGTCTTCGCCTTTCTCTAATTTTATAACCAAAACTTCGCTTATTTCGTTTTTCTTCAACTTCAATTAATCACCTCCATGGGGAATGTATTAAAATATGTATTAGGTTTGCTATTAATATTTGGGAAAATTTATACATTATTTGGTGTTTTATTATTTGGGGATGATTTCCGCTATGAAAAAAGTGGTTCAAAAAAGATTAACAGAATATATTGGTAGGGGAGAAAGTAAATCTTCAAATGAGGAAAAACCTGGGGAGATTATTGAGAAAGAATCGATCTATGAAGTTGAAGCTTCTTTTACAGATAGTAGCGAGGGAGGGGTTATTTCTGGTATTTTACTTTCAGTTGGTTATAATGGATCTAAAGGTTGCGCATACGCTAAGCTATATAATCCAGAAAGTAAACGACTCTTCATATGGTATGACGATGAAAAAACTCATAGACCATATCTTTTAACAAACTTAAGTAATGAGGAACTTGAGGAAATTTCCGAGGTTAAAAATCATAAAGGCTTAATTGGTATAGAAGAAGTTGAAAAATATGATCCACTTAGAGACCAATGGGTAAAAATGACTAAAGTTGTTGCAGACGACCCGCTTTCAATCGGCGGTAAGCCTAATTCACTTAGAGAGCTTCTTCCCAAAGACCAGTGGGGCAAAAGAGCATGGGAAGCAAAAATAAGGTATCATCATTGTTTCACATATGATAATAATTTGATTCCAGGCATGCCCTATGTTGAGGAGAAGAAAAAACTGCAACTGGTTAAGGTAAAAATTCCCGAAAATGTTAAAGAAACTCTTTTTAATCTTTTAAAAAGTGAAGACATCGAGTATGGAGATATTTTAGATAGGTATTTACCTGTGTTTCTTTATCCAGTTCCCCATATCGATAGGGTAGCTATCGACATCGAAGTGTTCACACCCGAATTAGATAGGATTCCTGATTCAAAAGAAGCTGAATACAACATTATTTCAGCTGCATTTGCATCAACAGATGGTTTGAATAAGGTTTTTGTATTGAAACGTGTAAATATTGAGAGTTCTAGGGAAGCTTCCGGTCTTCCGAGTAATGTTGAGATCATTTATTTTGATGATGAAAAGGAGATGGTTAAGGAAATTTTTAACATAATTAATCAGTACCCCATAGTTGTTACGTTTAATGGGGACAATTTCGACTTAAGGTATCTTTATCATAGAGCCATTAAGCTTGGGTTTAAAAAAGAGGAAATACCTATTGAACTTACGAAAGATGAAGCCCACGTAAAATATGGTGTTCACATAGATCTGTATAAATTTTTCTATAATAGTGCAATTAAGGTGTATGCGTTTGGTAACGCGTACAAGGAAGTTACTTTGGATACCATTGCAAAGGCTTTACTGGGCATGAGTAAGATAGAGATAGAGAAACCTATTTCAGAGCTTTCTCTTGAAGAGCTAGCACATTACAACTATCAAGATGCAAAAATAACTTTGGATTTAACTACTTTTAACGATAACTTGACATTAAAATTAATTATACTTCTGATGAGGATTTCACGTCTACCCATGGAGGATCTTACTAGGCAGGGTGTATCTAGCTGGGTTAAAAGTCTTTTTTATGCCGAACATAGAATACGAAACTATCTAATCCCCAGACCAGAGGAAATAAGTGGATTAAAAGGAACTGTCGACACAACCCCGATCATCAAAGGCAAGAAATATAAGGGTGCCATAGTAGTTGAACCAAAACCCGGAGTCCACTTTAATGTTGTAGTACTTGACTTTGCTTCTCTTTATCCTTCAGTAATTAAAAAGTATAATCTTAGTTACGAAACTGTTAGATGCGTACATCCAGAGTGTAGAGACCAAAAGGTTCCTGAAACCAACCATTGGGTGTGTAAGAAACGTAGAGGGTTAACTTCTCAAATAATAGGCTTCTTAAGGGACATAAGGGTTAGATGGTTCAAGCCGATGAGCAAAAACAAGAATTTACCAGACGAAGTAAGAAGTTGGTATTCCGTTGTCCAACAAGCACTTAAAGTCTTCATTAACGCGTCTTACGGAGTTTTTGGAGCAGAACACTTCCCATTTTTCTGTCTACCAGTAGCAGAATGTCTTCATCCGGACTCCTTAATACAACTTTCTAACGGCTTGATAGTGAAGATTAAAGATTATGCTCGGTTGAGTAATTCTCCCTTAAAGAGTGTTCAGCTGAAAGATTTTAAGATTACAGATGCTGATCCTCAGTACGTCATTCCGAAAAGGAAGGAAAGGGCTGTCCATTTGTATGCCTACCCATACTCGATAATTGTTTCACCTGAACATAAGATTTTTGTGGCTGACAATCTTTCGATCAAAGAAAAGTGTGCAGATGAAATTGTTGAGGGCGATCTCCTAGTTGGTGTTAGGAGAATACGTGTAGAAGGGTCTCTTCAGCCTTTTCCTCGTTTCAGAAAAACTTTCATTGGCGGACATGTAACTCGCGTCAAAGATATAAAAATCCCTGAATACATTGATGAAAAAGTTGCTCAGATCGTAGGCTATCTTGAAGGAGATGGAACAATATATGACCGTGACGTTCGGTTTTTTGATAAAGACTTGAAAATCTTAAGGTTTTACAAATCACTTATTTCAGAAACTTTCCAGGTAAATGGCGGTGCAATTAGAAAGAAAAATGGTAGTTGGTATCTTAGCTTTTCATCTAAGAACCTTGCGAACACCCTTAATGCATTGACAGGGAAGCGGGGAAAGAGGAGAGGTTATGCTCGTGTGCCTAAATCAATTCAATTATCTCCGATCAATGTTGTACGGGCTTTTCTTAGGGGGGTATTTGATGCAGAAGGAACAGTTAGCACCAGAAATGTTAGCCTGTCAAGTGCTGATCCTCTATTTTTAGAACAGATAAGGTTCCTCTTACTTCGCGATGGCATTATTACGACGCCGGTAGAGAAGCAAAAACGGGGACCCTATCTCTGGTACCGAATACATATTTGTGATAGGCATTCGCTTAAAATTTTTGCTGAGAAAATAAGCTTCTCTTCAGAAGAAAAAAGTAGAAAGCTGTTTCGTGTCTTAAAATATTTTGAAGGGAAAAAAGAAATAAGAACGCGAGCTGACTTCTTCCCATTGAAAGGAAGAGATTTCTATAGAATACTGAGACTTGCTGGATATTCATCAAGAGATGCTAATAATTTTATATATGGGAGCAGGTTCTGGAATAATTATATTACAAGATATCAAGCCAAAAAGTTACTTTCATTAATAGAAAGAGTTAATTCGCAACAAGTGAGTCATATAGCGCAGAGAATACGGCAATTGCTCGAATCTGATCTTATATTCTGCAAAGTTTCAAAGAAAAAGATATTGAATAATAATCCTGGAGAGATATTTTATGACTTAACAGTTCCTGAAACGAATAATTTCATTGCTAACGGACTTTTAGTGCACAATAGTACCACGGCGATAGGTAGATATGCGATTCTGAAAACCATTGAGAAAGCTAAGGAACTTGGGGTAGAGGTGGTGTATGGTGACACTGATAGTGTTTTTCTCAAGGAGCCTAGTGAGGAGAAGATTGAGGAGTTGATTAAATGGAGTCGTGAGGAACTTGGAATTGAGTTAGATGTTGACAAAGTTTATAGATATTTGGCTTTATCTCAAAGGAAAAAGAATTATCTTGGTGTATTTAATGATGGAAGTGTTGACATTAAAGGTTTAACGGGTAAAAAGAGGAATACACCTATATTTCTTCAAAAGGCTTTTATGGAGGTTGTAAGAGTGTTGGGAGAGGTAAAATCTGTGGAGGATTTTGAGAAAGCTAAGGAAAAGATACGGGAGATAGCGCAGGAATGTTACAGAAAGTTAGAGGAGAGAAAATATTCTCTTGAAGAGCTAGCCTTTAAGGTTCAGCTCACCAAACCGTTAAAGCAGTATGTTAAAACAACTCCTCAACATGTTAAGGCTGCAAGAATGCTTGCAGCCCAAGGAAAAGAAATAAGACCAGGTGACATAATAACTTTTGTGAAAACTAGGGGGGTACCTGGAGTTAAACCCGTTCAATACGCTTCAATACATGAGATAGATGTAGAAAAATATAAAGACCATATAAGAACAACATTTGAGCAAATTCTAGACGCATTAGGAATAGACTTTAGTGAAATTGTCGGTATACGAAGTCTTGACATGTTTATTTAGCTCAGATATATTAAAAACTAGTCAGTAACTTTTTATGTTACCATTTTTCCACATTTATAGCAAAATTTGGCATCTGAAGGTAATTGAGTACCACAGTACATACAGAATTTTATACTCGAAGCCTGACTTTCATCATAGTCCTTCAACGATAAACTTGCTTCTTTGGGTGATTCATTACTTTGGAAGAGGAATCCTAGATCCGTGGTTCCTTCTGTTTGGCGACTTTGCTCGATCCCATAACTCATTTGTGGAAGTTCGGTTTTCTCTTCAACGGGTTCTGAATGGAAGTGTCCTTTAGCGTATTCTATTATTCTTTTGTGAAATTCTTCTTTTAGTTTCTGGTAATCTTCATGGGTTAATCCTAATAGTTCTAGAGCTTTGTCACGGTTTATACATCGCTTATCTAGGCTGCAGCAATAGGCTAGACTTCCGTAACAGGTTAAGGCCATAGCTTTTTCTATAACGGATTTGTAAATAGGTTGTATTCTCTCTCTGCCGATAATTAAATCGCTGCCATCTACTTTGATTTCAACTAAACTTTGATTTAGAAGAGCTCTTAGAACTTTTTCAGCTGGGTAGGCTCTGCCACGGATAATGATGGTTCCTTTAGCTTCTGAAGCCTCTTCCATTACATAACCACCAGTTTTAGGTTACTAGCCAAATATAATTAAAATTTCGTATTACAGGTTTTGTTGAATAGAGGGTGTCGACCAGTTACAATGTTGTCCAAGCAAGATTTGTATAAATTTAGAATTATATAAATCTCTCATTAAATGTAGTTTCCATATTTTTAAAACAGAAATAGTCTTATCAAAACCGAACATGTACAATTGTTTGGAAGACAGGAGGGATGTTTCAGTGAGGAAGAGATTAATTCTTTGTCCGAAGTGTGGATATCAATTTGATGTTTCTTATGCAAGAGCATTTGCATGCCGTGGATGCCCATCATCGGCCATGGGAAGCTGTGGATATATTAAATGTCCGAAGTGTGGACATGAGTTTCCGTACCCCGCCTACTAACCTGAGTTTTGGCTATAGTTCTTGTTTTGAAGAGACAAATTCTGCAACGCTAACATTACCTTCCTTCCTAACGACAACTCTGGGTATTTCCTCTTTTCTGTCTATTTCCATATGAGTTATCAGAAAAATTTGCTCGAATCCCTCGTCTTCAACTAGTTGATCAACTACTTCTTTTCTCCTAGAAATATCCAGTCCTCCTAACGGCTCATCTAAAAGTATACAACGTATTCTTGGTGTTTTCTGAGGACTTTCTTTCAAAGGCTTTATCCTAGACATTGTTTTGGATATGCCCAGTCTTAGGGCTAAGCCTGCTGCGGTTCTGTCTCCGAAGCTTAGCATATCTTTGCTTTTAACTATTCCGTCACCCTCATCAAACACGGTTAGTAATATTCCTGAACCTCTTTCACCAGTTGGTTTTGTCGGAACTAGGTCAACGTTAGAGTATTGTCCGCATGTGAATCTTAGTAAATAATTAGCTGCGGTGTACTTTATAGTTCCTAAAAGTCTTTTTTGTACAACCCATTGGGAAAGGAAGTTCTTCATTAAAACTCTCCTAAGATGCGTGACATGTTGTTGAACCTTTTTCGTTTCCTTGATTTCCTTATCTATTTTTTCCATTTCCTCTTTTTCTTTTCGCAGGTCAGCTATTTCCTTCTCTATTCTATTAATGTCTTCTTTTAATTTTTTAGCTTCGGTCTCTTTTCTTGCATATTTTTCGTTAAGGTTAATGATGTGCTGATAAAGTTCCTTTAAGTTCCTAAAATTAAATTTTGTAAGCATTTTCTCAACAGTGTCGTATCCTTCTTTACTTAATATTTCCTTAAATTTGCTTCTTAGATCTATTAGATTCTTTTTATTGTTTTCGAGTTCTTCTAATCTTTTCTTTAGCGATGTCAAATTGCTTTTTTCGACGATTATTTTCTCCTTCTTGATACGTGATTTCTTACTTTCTTCTTCCAAAATTTTTCTTCTTTTAATTAGATTTTCAATGATTGAGTTGTTTTTTTCTATTTCTTTTTTATAATGGCTGACAATATCTTCCATCTTCTCTTTAGATAAAGGCGTTCCGCATATTGGACATCGATATTCAAATTCCTCTCCTTCAACTTTCTCTGCTTTTTGTAATTTGTTGATTTTATCTTCTAATTCTCTGTTAAGTCCCTGTAATCCGCCTATTTCCTCGCTCAGCTTGCAGATTTGCTTTTCAATGTTTTCAATTTCTTTTAATCGTTCTTGAAACAGTTGTTCTCTTCTATTTATTTCGTCTTCTAAAACTGTCATTGAAATTTCACATGTTATGCCCATATTTTTTGCAGATTCTTCTATTTTCTTACTCATTGATGCTAACTGTTTCTCAAAATCTTCGATACGAACGATAGTAGATTCTATCTCCCTGATAAAATTAGTATCTGGCAGCTCATTTATTTTAACTTTTAACTCTTCTAATATTTCTTCTACTTTTTTTAATTCTGTTTTTATATTTTCTAAATCGCTGCTCTTTTCTTTAATTTGTTTTTCTATTCTTTCAATTGGGACATATCTTCTTTGCAGTTCGTTCAATTTTTCATTTAAGATATTTTCTTCCTTTTTTAGTACATCATTTACCTTCTCTAATAGGTCTAGGCTGTATACTTTTGAGATCAATTCTCGTAGATTTGCTGGGGAGGCAACTGCTAGTTCGCTAACTTCGCCTTGCCGTACCATGACTGTGCTGAGGGCTTGCTTGTAATCTATTTGGAGAATTTCCTGTATTTTCTTGCTTACGTCTCCCGATTTAGAGGCTATGTCAATAAATTTCCCTTTGCTTTCATCATATTGGTATAAGACTACTTGCATACCTGAACTTCTATCATAGGATCTATCTATTAGATAGTTTTTTCCGTCAACTTCAAATTCAACCATTACTCGGCAATATCTCTCTCCAAATCTTATCAAATCTTCATTTTTTACTCCTATAGCTGTTGGTCCCCATAAAGCCCATATAATAGAGTCGAGAATAGAAGTTTTTCCAGTTGAATTTGGTCCTTCAATTAAAATTAATCCTCGTGGGAAAACGTCTCTTTCATTTGGTAAAACCAATTTTTTATAAGGTTTAAAATTTATTAATTGAATCCTGCGTATTCTCATTTTTCTCTCCTCAGAAAAATTCATCTAATGTTCCTTTCTTAGGTTTAATGCGTTTTTCCTCCTTTTTAGGCGATTTCTTAGACTCTTCTGGTGTCTTCTTAGTTATTTTATCTTCGCTTGGCTTGCCTAAGGCTTCCCTAATTGCTTTAGCAGCTAGTTTGACAAGTAGGTCAGTGTCGTACCCTTCTTCAATTGTTTGGGTCTTCAAAAATTCTTTAAAATCTTTTTCAGGGTCTTCTATTAAGTATTCTTTTTCTTCAGCTATGTAAGCTGGGGAAACCCACGTCTTTTCAACGTTTTTCCAATCCCATATGAACTGCGCAACGTTAAAATTATTGTCTTCAAATAACTGTTTTCTTAAGTATTCAAGCATCGAGTTAACTTTCCAAAGCGATGACATTAAGGTTCTTCCCTCAAAAATGACTTTAACCCTAGCAGCTGTATAGGGATTCCAGCCTGATTGAAGACCATGCTCAATTACTTTAGATAACACTATGTTTTTGATGGTTTTAGGAGTATCATTGTTATCTATTTTAATTTTATCAACGATCATTGGTCTTGGAGATTTTATTGGTATTTTGCGGACTAATGGTTTTTCTCCCTCTTCCACTTGAACTATAAGGAAACCTTTTTCATCTTCGTATTCGTCAAATCTCCACCGTTCAGTGCTTCCAGCATACCATGCATTTTCACTTAATTTCTCCATTTTGTGGTTATGGCCCAAAGCTATGTAGTCGTAGCCGAGTTCCAAAATTCTTTTGTTTAAAGTATTGTCAAGAATCATGCCATGAGCCACTGCTATATTTGGACCTTCACCCATCTCAGGTTTTTGAATATTCACAATCCAGGCGTTAAATAGTTCAGTAGCTTGAGATTTATGTAAAACATCTGGGTTTATGTATGGGAAAGTATAGATATTTGTGTCTTTGATTTTAAATTTTAGAGGAACTTTTTTTACAAGGGCTGTTCTTAAGTCCCATGTGGTTGCTGCAAATATGTAGTTATCAAACACGATTTTTAATGTGTCGAGGGTTGAGGATCTATATCCCATGTAGGATCCGTGGTTTCCATCAATAATAACCATTGGTATTTTTGTCTCTTCAAAAAAGTCTTTTAAGGTTTTATAAACGAGTTCTCTTGCTACTTCTGGCGGTGGATGAGGATTTCTATCCCAAGGGGAATCGAATAGATCTCCTGAATGTATAACTAGGTCAATTTCATCTTTCCTATCCGAAATTTCTTTCAGGGCTTTTTTCCATGCTTCGTAAAAATCGTTTTCTATAAGTCTTATTTTCCTTTCCTCTATCCATTCAAATTTTACACCTGTTGTTGGCCGATGGCCGAGATGCGTATCAGATACGTGTGCAATTGTTACCATAAAATCACCATTATAATCCTCTTTCCCCAAGAACTTTCTCCTTTAACCTATACTTCTCTTTATCTTTTTCAAAAATGTCATCAAATTTCGGTATGCGTAAAGGGATTGGCATTTCTCTATAGCTAGCGGTTAGAATAGCTTCCCCTCTATTCATTACCTTGAATTCTCTTTCAAAACCACTAATATTTATACTAGCGTTTTTTATAGCTGCCCTTATCTCTTCATCGTTCCCAAGTTTGAGATTTATCTCAGTATTCATGTTGCTTAAAATAGTGTTATCAATAGCTGTTACTTGTTGAGAAATTACTATTAGTCCTATGCGGAACTTTCTTCCTTGACGTGCTATGTCTTTGAAAATGGATTCCCCTTTCATGAGCTGTGGATTAAGTATGGATGGCGCTTCTTCGACTGTTATCATAACTACTGGAAGCTCTTTAACTTCCTTAAGTGCTAATCCTTCCCCTCCTCTCATTTTAATGTAAAGTCGTTTTGCTTTTTCCCTAAATTTATTCATAAATATTTTGGGAAGTCTTCCGTACGCATTTCTTTCAAATTCAGGCCAGCTTGTGGAGGATTTTATAGCTCTTCTTAGGTCAAAGAGGGTTCTTGTTACAACTGTAGTGAAAAGAAACTGTTCTAGATCGCTTAGGAGGCTTGTATTAACAACTAGAACTCTCCCGGACTCTAGAGCCTCTATAATTTCTGTTAGTAGTGATTCTCCTGTTTCAATAAATATAGGAGATCTTTGTAAAAATCTAAGTCTTCTTTGAACCGCCTTTACGGTCACGCTAGGATGCCCTAGAGCTCCCTCGCCCTCTTCTATTTGAAATATTTCGCTTAGCCATCTGTCGCCCCATTTATTGTACGCTGAAATCAGGAAATCTGCTTGTTGAGGTGTAACTTCTCTGATGCTTAAAATGTCGTGTGGTGTTATTTCACTCCATAAAATTCTTATTGCTCTAGCGTAAGGTCTAACTCTACGGGCGGCTGCCGCAAGATGGGGGGTCAAATAATAGAAGTCTCCGATTACATTTCTTCTAACTTCATCATCCATCATATCAACTATGTCTTGAATGCCTCGCTTATCTATACCCAAGGCAAACTCGTCATGAGGGTCGATAGCAACAATTGACACACGATATGCACTGGCCAGTCCCCTTTTGTACGCATCTAGGTTAACATCAATACAACTTTTAATTAAAACCTCAACTAGGTTTGATTTCCCGGCACCTGTTGTGCCAAAAATTCCTAAATGGCTTGGTAGGAAACTTAATGGAATATATACAGGAACATTTAATTCATTTTCTCCAGCTAAAAGGTTACCAACATAAAGTTCCCCTTTAACTTGGCTGGATAAAACCTCTCTAAGTATTTTATCCGTTACTCCAGGAATTGGTCTATATACTATAGCTAAATGTTCTGGTAACCTTCTTGGTAACCTAAATGTCCAGTTGTTACCAGTTTTTTCAGCATATCCTAAAAGTTTTCCAGAAATGCCAAGAAGCTTTTCTTTTTCCAAATTGGCAAAATACGCATCTCCTTCCACAAGTAAAGTTCCTGCGAGACGAGAAAGATCCGATACTCTCCTCATAATATTTTCTGCATCTAATGCCCTGAAAAGGAAAATTCTTTCTTTACCTCCACGGTTTGACGGAATTAAGAAGAGTTCACCGGCACAAACATCTTTGTTCTCAGCTATTAGAAGA
The DNA here is from genome assembly GCA_964476035.1 of uncultured archaeon. GTDB lineage: Archaea > Asgardarchaeota > Baldrarchaeia > Baldrarchaeales > DXJG01 > DXJG01. The sequence goes on along the minus strand of CAYYZD010000004.1, from coordinate 2,899 downwards.
AGTTCTTCTGTTGTTCCTCCAGCAAGTCTTCCAAACACCTCTCCATAGAGATTTTCCGACTCTTTCAACATTCTCCCACCAGATTGTCGTGAGGTTTCTTTATTACTCTGATAAGAGTAAATTTTTATTCTACTTATATCATTTATTTATTGAACACAACCCCTTTTAACACCACTTCACATATAATAGGTTAAAGTCCGTTGCCTCTTTTTCCAAAGAAAAACAAATTTCAAAAGTATAGAAAAACATAAGGTGTCAAGGTAAATCACGAAGGTAAGGCTATAATGCTTCCGTATATTGTAGTTCTGCTTCCTTACTTCTAATTTTAATATTTGGTCTTTGCAAAGAGTTAAAAAATTTAATCGAATACAATGCTATGATTTATTAGTTTTCGTTAGCTCGATATTATGAGGGCTACTATTTACTGGCTTGTTTAGTTTGCGTTCTATAATTAGTTACTAAGACCTTTTATAGGCTTGCAAGAAAAGCTAATTACCTTTAATTTATTTGGTTTTAGAATATATTCATATCCCGATTAGTTTTCTAGGTGTGATTAGTTTTTCTTCTTCAAAGCCTTCTTCTTTGGCAATGCTTATAGCTTGTTCTACTAGAAGCATGCCTTCAACATCTTTAATGGTGCATCCATCATGGGCATAGGAAAGGGGCAGTGGATAACCGTACCAACGTGCATCGTGACTCATGAAGTCTAATTCCTTAAACAAAATTATCTCGTTTTCTTTCATCTCATCAAAATTGTCGCTGTAAATGTTCTTTTCCCACCATTTACGATCTAGATCAAGTCTGAAAACTGGCATGGTGGAGGAAAAGCGAAATATGTAGGTGACTGCTCCTCGTGGTGGGATGTATCTTCTTCCCTCCAATATTTTCAGTTTGCCTTCAAGATCTTCTTCTCCTGGAAGCCTGCAGAACCAGTGAGCATTCTTTCCGAACTTTGCTTCAGCTAACTTTGCTATTGCGCTGGTACATGGAATCGTATGGGACTTTGCTATAGCTACAACAATGACTCCTTTCTTTCTAGCTTCATAGATGACGTCTCTGAGCATGTAGTCTGTAATAAGATTTGGGTGAATTACGCCTTTTGGTATAAGCAGTGTCATTGTGGTGTCTAAAAGGAGATATTTAATGGGTAGGTTTGATTTTAAGACTCTTTTTGCTAGAGAAAGTTCGGTTATTTCTCTGATAATATCGTGAATGACCCTTATGGATGTTGCGGGAGGTAGAATTACAAGGTCTTTTATTCCGGTAATATTTCGGTATTTTGGACCTAATAATTCAATAACATCGGCTATGTTTTCTATTTTGCGGCCAGATATGTCACGAAAATATGGGTAAAGTAGTGTGTTTAAATCTTCTACCATGTAGGTACGATTAATAAATTTTTCAAGGTGATTCCACATTTGCCCTTCATCCATGGAAAACCAAAATGTTTCAATTAATCTGCCACCGTCAGGTATGGGTGAATAACCTTCTACTTCAATTTTTTTCATTGGAGAATTTATTTTTGTACCAGTAGTGTGAACAGATAAATAAGCGGTGACTAAATGTATCATGACATCATCGTATCTTAGTAACGGGGAAACTCCGCTTCCATCAATTGCCCCTACAAGGAAATCTTCATCAAACACCACATCTTTGGGGAATGGTTGAAAACTTGTTAAAAGCTTATTTTCGATGACCTTAATGTCCTCTTTAAGTCTAACTTCAGCCAAGGTTTCATGTCTTGTCTTAATCTCTCTCAATGCTCTTCTAATAACATTCTCAAATTCTCTAGTAAACAATCTCTCTAAAGACATCTTAATCATCCTACGTATAAGATATTTAAACCAATTTTAACTATTTTGGGAATCACCTTCTTAAGATAAGTTTTTAATACTTCCCGAAATAAGTAGTACGGCTTTAACTGTGACTTTACATACTTGCAGATAGTAGTGTGAGTTGATATTGATAGACTCTTAGTTTCGGTTTAAAGCTGAAGCGATGTTTGCGGAGGGTCTAACTATGGATCCAGAGTTGCAGAAAATTATGAGAAAGAAAATGTTGGAACTTATGAAGAAGATGGAGGAAGAAAAGAAAAAAGAAGAACAGAGGAAAAAAGTTGAGCAACAAAAGATGGCTATTATGCAGGCAGTTTTAATGCCAGATGCTTACAAGTATTTTCTAGAACTTAAAAACAGCAAGCCAACAGTGGCGAGAAAAATAGAGGATGTTATTATCTATCTCTTTATAAATAGAAAATTGATGACAAAGGTAGATTTAATAGATATTAAACGATTAGAGAGAAGAATAGAGGGTAGAGAACCGGTGATAATGATTAAAAGAAGAGGGAAAGATGAAGTAAAGACTTTAGGTGAAGCGCTTCGATCCCGTGAAGATAAATCAGAATGATTTGGCTATTAATTACCCCTGAATTTTAGGTCTATTTTATTTTTGTTCCCCGGCAAAGCTTGGGAAGTACCATCTGGAACCCTTTGTATAACTTGGGTCGTAGATGGCTATTCCGGCTTCTTCAAGGCTTTTTAACGCTCTCATTGCTCTTTCTCTGCTCCATTTTGTTTCAATCATGACATTTTCCAAGGTAACCCAGCCTTTCTTGGATGCGAGGCTTAGTATTTCGTTTTGGTCTTTAGTTAGTTCAACGGGGAAAACTTCTACTATTTTTACACCGCTTTTAAGCGTTCTTATACCAGAGATTAATCCGGCTTCTTCAAGGCTTTTGAGAGCTTTTACAACATCCATGGGTGAAATTGAAACATCTCGGATAATTTTGTTAACTTTTAAGGTTAGGTCAGCAAGGGATATTATTCCTCCGGTTTCTTTAGCTGTTTTTGTGGCCATATCTAAAATTTTCATGGATAGTTCTTCATAGAACTTTCCTCTT
>CAYYZD010000003.1:0-23885 GCA_964476035.1 uncultured archaeon | reverse complement strand
GTTATCTAAAACCAGCCCGAAAGTTAACCCAAAACTAAAAACTATAAGTATTTCAGCAGCAGCTACAGGCAAAAGTTGTCGAGGAATACCGATAATTTTTCCTTCATCCTTCAGTTTAATCGTCTGAAATGTTTCGGGAAGCCATTTCAAGATGTAAATTAAAAAGAATATCGAAGATATGCCAGAAATTATGAAAAGCGCTCTGAAAGCTATAAGAGAGGTAAAGATAAAACCAAGTAGGAAGCCGATAAGAGGAAATGTAATGAATTGAGCAACTTCAGGTAAAGCCATATGATAAACATAAATTTGCTAAAGCGAAGGCCGCTTCAATCATATACATTGCAGTCTTAACTGGCAATGCTTTATCTAACGCTCTACCAATTAGAAAAGTGAGTATAATGCCCATTAAAGCTGAGATGGCGTAAAGAAAACCAGCTACTTCAACATTAAATCCTAGCTTAAACAAGTAAACTGGAAAAATGATGTCAACAATTAAGAAAGGCGAAGCAATGGTATAGTAGATTATAAGCCTCCTAGCAGCCAGCGTAAACGACTTAAATTCCTCTAACATGGCGTCTCCCTTATATAAATAAAGGTAAATAGGTCAGAAAATGTAATCTAAAATGAAAATAATTTCATTATAAAATATTTGAAAACAAAAGTGTTAAAAGCTAACGGGAGAAGTTAAATATTGGATGATGACGGCTGGGACAGCAACAGAAAAGATGACGAATTTGCCGATTGCTGACTTTCATACCTTAATTAAAAATTACAAGATTCTTGCATATCTTATTCTCGAAAGTAAAGTTTAACGTGAAAATATGGTAATATTTTTAGCTTAAGTGAAGGTGGAAATGTAAATTCCGCAAAGAGATCATCTTTTTAATCGCCACCATGTAGAAGATGCCGGAGAGATAGGGAAAACATGTAAAAAGTTCTCAATTGTCGCTGAATTGCCAACAATTTTAACTTTAACACTTTCTTACCGATAATTGTATCCTAAGAATTAATACCTATATTATTTAGGTTAAGAGCGCGCGCTACTATTTCGTAGCTTTAACTATGATTAAGCCGCTTTTCTCCGATATTTCATAGTCACTTACACGATTTTTTAACCCTTCTTCTATCTCAACCTGAGTATGCGTGAATTTTTCCAAGAAATTTAAACACCTCTTAGCCAAATGTTTAATCCAAATATTATCGACCTCCTTGGTTAAAGCTAGCAACATTTCTCCACCAGGCTTTAAACATTCAACCATACATCTTATAGGATCTTCAATTTTTGGCAGTTTAATTAAACAAATTACTTTATCAAATTCCCTTTGAGGAAGTTGAGAAACTATCTCTATCTTACCAAGTTTATGTTGCTTTGCCAAGTAAAGTAGGGGAGAATTAAAAATTCGCAGTTTAGGTTGATCAAAGTACAAACATACGCGAACATACTTGCAAGAATTTATAAACCATCTAACCATAGAAAGAGGGAAAATTGAAGAAAAAAAATCTCATCATCTAAACTTATATTTATTGATTTCAGTAAATTAACCCAAAAATCTTCGAAATTTATCCATAAACTTTCAAAAGTTCTTTCATATATGCCAAGTAGTTTTTCAACTTCCCGTTTTCCCCTCTCTGTTATAACATACATTTTCCTTCTTCTACCCTCAGACTCATCCCAGTAACCCTTAATATACCCCTTCGCTTCGAGTTTTTGAAGAGCTGGATAAACGATACCTGAACTAGGTTCCTTTCCTCTTATTTCAGACATAATCTTCTTCAATTCATAGCCGTAAAGGGGTTTCTCTAAAAGCAGGAGAAGAATTGGAATTTGAAACCATCCAAGTTCGGTGAATTTTCTAAACATCTATCCCACCATTTCTAAAATTCAGCTAGATATGTAGCTTTGCTTTGTTAATGTCTATTCATGTTTAACGGGCAAGATTCATATTAAAATAATTAACATCGTCATATAATAGTTAACATTACATCCTCCAACATATAAAAACCTTCTACATCACGTTTAACACATATTTTAGATCTAAGGTTATTTTGGCGAAATTTACCATATTACTTTAATTCTTATAAAATCAGACCATTTAGTCCCTGTTACGTTAAGTTCCTAACTCTAAATAACCCTACAAACCTGCAACCACATGTAACCCTTATCTCTCTGGGTAAACTTAAGGTTAGATTTTAAATACAACTCAAATAAGGAAATTAAAAGAAGGGTTTAACGATAACTAAAAGCGTCAAAAGTTTTTATAGAGTAAGTTTATAAACAATATGTAAGGTATTGAAATGAAACATCGACAATAAAAGAGGTGTTAGAATGGTTAGGTTTTTCTTCTCTACCGATGTTCACGGCAGCGAACTTGTTTGGAGAAAATGGCTAAACACCCCCAAGCAGAGAGGGGCCCAAATAGTTCTTTTCTGCGGTGACCTAACCGGCAAAAGCGTCATTCCCATAATTCAGAAAAAGGATAACCTATGGACATGCAAAGTTGTGGGCAGAAACTGGGAACTACACAGCATGGAAGAAGTAAAGAAAATGCAGCAAAGAATTGCAGACCTAGGATACTACTCAAAAATAATGACCCCAGAAGAAGTCAGAGAACTTCAAGCAGACCCCAAAAAAGTCGACAAACTCTTCGAAGAACTCATGTGCGAGAGACTAAGAAACTGGCTCAACATGGCAATCGAAACACTTGGAAAAGACATAACACTATACGTTATGCCCGGAAACGACGACGAACAATACATAGATGAAGTTATAAAAGAATTTGACAAAGAATATGAAAACATAATATATCCGCTTGGAAAAGCTGTTGAAATCCCAGGTCTCCCAGGATACGAAATGATAAGCTTTGACTACGTAAACCCTACACCATGGAATACTCCAAGAGAAGATAGCGAGAAGGGCCTATGGAAAAGGCTGGAAAAGCTTGCTAACCAAGTGAGCGTGGACTGGGATCACGTGCTGTGCAACTTCCACTGCCCACCCTACAACACAAAACTAGACGTAGCACCAAAACTAGACAAAAACTTAAAACCCATAACATACGCTGGCACACCAGTATACGAACATGTAGGAAGCAAATCCGTTAGAAAATTCCACGAAAAATTCCAACCCCTAATGGGACTACATGGTCACATACATGAAAGCTACGCATCCGACAAAATAGGAAAAACAGTCGTGGTTAACCCTGGAAGCGAATACATGTCGGGTGTCCTAAGAGGTTTCATAATAGATATAACACCTGACGGCGGATTGGAAAGATACTGGAAAGTAGAGGGGTGAACCAAGCGGTGTCATCTGAAGTCAAAGGAATCAAAATGTCAGATGAAGAATTCATTAATGAAGCAAAAACAATAATAGATAAAGCCCAAGAAAAAGGCATTGCACTCAGAATACTTGGTGCACTAGCAATACACATTCATAGTGAACATACACCAAGATGCATCGAACTCCATAAAGGTCTAGGAAGACTGGGAGAAAAAGGTCCAACATTCACAGACCTCGATCTAATAGCTTATAAAAAACAGAGAAAAAATGTAAAAGAGTTCTTCGAAAAAGACCTAAAATTCATGCCAGATAGACGCATCAACGCGCTTTTCGGAGGAAAACGATACATATTCTACCATCCGAAAGGAGCCTACTATGTTGACGTATTCTTCAGCAAACTTGAATTCAGCCACGACGTTGATTTTGGAGAAGCTCCTCAAAAAGGAAGGCTAGAACTCGACTATCCGACAATAACTCTCGCTGACCTCGTATTAGAGAAGACACAAATTCATGAAATAAATCTAAAAGATATAATAGACTTAATCGTCCTCTTTCTAGGGCATCCGGTGGAGAAAGAAGAGAAAAAGGAAGCTATAAACGGCAAGTACATTGCAGAAGTGCTTGCAAAGGACTGGGGATTCTGGTACGACGCAACAAACAACCTAAACAAAGTTAAAAACTTCGCAGAGAAATTCTACAAAGAGGGCAAAATGACAGAAGAAGAATATAAAACCGTAATCGAAAGAGTTGATATTCTCCTTAAAATGATAGAAGAGGAACCAAAAACAAAGGCTTGGCAGAAAAGAGCAAAGAAAGGTACAAAGAAAATATGGTACAGACCAGTTGAAGAGGTAATACGGTAAATCAAACACTAACCACCCTATCTTATTATTTCAATCCCATAATATATTATTTTAAACCAGCTTAAGTGAGAGAGAATGCTTAAAGTTTAGGGATAACTTCGTAAGTTTTCCTAAGGCGTCCAGGTTTCTTTACGACCTCTATATGGTCATAATCATCATAAAACATTTTAAACTTTAATTTCTTAGGATCTATTTCTCCTTTTTCAGCTTCTGTTGCTAAAACTCCTAATAACTCATTTATAACTTTTTTTAATCTATTTTTTTCTTGTATCCCTAACTTTACCATTCTCTCTCTTAATGTATGTCTTGCAAAATAATCCACTATCATAAAAGCGTTCGGTATCACTATAATACATAAAATAATTAGTATCGGATTCCTAATGATTCTCGATAGCATTGTATGCTTTTGAAAGCCCAAAATAGCATTTACGTAAAGAACGCCGAAAATACCTAAAGATAAGATTGCAGCAACTCTTAAAAAAGAGCCTGCAACGACATATTTTCTAATTCTATCTTCTTTGACCAGAGTTCCCGTCAACACTCTGAGTTCCTTTTTAGCTTTCTTCCATATACTTTTAACACGCGTCAAATCAGATTTCCTAATGGCTTTATCAATTTTTTCGTGACTAACATAATGGCCTCGTCTAATATCATCTAACCATGAAATCGCTTGAGTTAAATAAAATAACTTATTCTTAACACCCCTCTTAGACACGTGCATCTCACCTAATTAAAAAATTAAATATTCGTCTATCAAATAAAGATTATGACAACTTATTAAGTTTGATGTATAATAAGTATAGACGATAAAACTTATATGCTAGCACTAACACATAGTTAATTAAACCAAATAATTGTGGGGAGATTCATTTAAGAGGGTGAAGTGCGATGGGTGAAGAGGGAGTTGTCTTCGTTAGAAGGGCATCTGGTCTAGTTAGAGAAATAGGATGGTTCTCAGCCCTAACAATGGTTCTCGGCCACGTTATTGGAGGAGGAATCAACTGGCACTCAACAAAAGACGCAGTATACTACCCTGGATGTAACGTACCAATGGCATTTTTCGTAGCAGGAGTGCCAAGCGTATTACTCGCAATATGTTTCGCACTTATGGCAGTAATGATGCCGAGAGCAGGAGGAGACTATATATACATTACAAGAGCCATGGATCCACTAATAGGTTTCATGGCATCATGGGCATTCTGGTTCACAGAAGCCATATCATTCGGAATCATCGGAGCATTTGACAGCGTATTCTACGGAATGAGCATCTGGATGTTCGGCTTAATGCAATACAAAGCAGGAGCAGCAGGAGCCGAAAATATAATGAACTTCGGAAAATGGATGTCAAGCACACAAGGGCAAATAATCGTAGGAACAATCCTAGTAGTTATATTCTGTCTCATAGCCCTACTAGGAACAAGAGCTCTGGCATACGTTATGAACATCATAGTAATAATTCCAATAATAACTGGGTTCCTAACAATAGGTTACTTCTCATGGGGAGCAATGAACGCACCACTCCGAGCCAAAGAGAAATTCGAAGCAATTTTCGGAACAGGAACATGGGATAAAATATTGGAAACAGCTCCCACTGTGCCGCCGCCAGAAGGCGTCCCACAATTTGACCCAGAAAAATTCCACATGGGGGCAAGCTGGGCTGCAACTATGGGAATGGCCACGCCAGCAACATGGGCCTACATAGGATTTACATGTTCCTCCTTCTTCGGAAGCGAGGTTAAAGACCCAAGCAGAAGTTTAATGATATCTATGGTACTCGGAGCAATTCTTATAATGGTTTATTACCTAGTTATCAGCGGAACCTGCTGGGCAGCCTACGGCGACTTTATAACAGCCTACAACTACATATGGGAGTCTGATAAAGCCCATGAGACTGAGGTACTTGCTGGCATATTAGGCGTTTCAGAAGCCCCAGGAGCAACACCAGGGGCACCTGAAGGTATACTTCCATTCTTCGCAGCCATATTAGCTTATCCAAGAACACCGATCATGGTTATCCTCATATTAACTGGTGCCATCTGGCTTATGAACGACATTCCAGCCTTCCTAATGGTCACTAGCAGGTCAATCTTCGCTTGGAGCTTTGACAGATTCTTCCCAGAAATCATTGCTGAAGTAAATGAGAGATGGCACTCACCACACTATGCAATATTAATAACATGTATCGTAGGTATAATAGGAGTTGTTGCCAACGCTTATGCATGGTTCCTCGCAATGGTAGGAACAACCGTGCTTGCCATTTGGAGATACCTATTCGATGCAATGGCCGCAACTATACTTCCGTACAGGAGACCCGAGATATGGGAGAAGGGTCTTAAACTTAGTGTGGCAGGTATACCATTGATTACGATACTTGGTTTCATAGCCTTCGTATGGTGGAACTACATCTTCTGGTTTGCCTGTTTAGCCTTAGATTCGACAACTATTGCGACATACGCTGGCTGGCTAGGTTTTGGCCTCTTGATATTCGTAGGCTACTGGGTCTACAACCAAAAGAGAGGAATCGATCCAAGAACCATCTACCAAGAGATACCCCCTGCATAAAACCATAATTCAATTTATTTATTTTATTTATTTTTACCTTTCAGCTTAAACTTGAATCTATGTGTGTTATTGCGTTTTCATAGGCTGTCAATTTTATGTAGCTGTTATTTGTGTGAACCTTAATTTTTATCGGAATCACTACGTATCTCATTAGTCTGAAAGAGGTTTGATTCGCTTCAACATTTATGTTTATGACTTGTTACTGCAATGCTCAAAAGAAGCATACAATAAGAGTATTACAAGATCTTAAAACAAAAGTACTGGATCATCTTATAACACTAAACAAATATATATGAGAGGGTTGTCCGTTTAATGCTATGCTTAGGTGACTAAAATGTATAATGTCATACAAATGATATTTTTATTTGTAATGGTTATAATTGCGGGGATGGTAGCAAGTTTAGTTGGTATCGGTGGAGGAGTAATTTTTATCCCTTTGTTCAATCTTTACTTGGGATTAACGATCGAAGATGCGATTGGAACATCGATGTTTACGATTATATTTACATCATTATCTGGCACACTTTACTATTTAAAAGAAAAAAGAGTTGACTACAAAACTGGTTTGCTAATGGAAATCACCACAATACCTGGTGCAATAATCGGAGCTGCCACAACAGAAATATTACCTGAAACTGTTTTGAAAGCCATTTTCTTCTCGTTTCTTTTCTTTTCAGGTTTCAAACTAATTAGAAGAAAAGACTCAGAAAAATCATCTAACTTTACTTTTAAAAAACCTAGCTTAAAATTTCTTAATATAGGATGGGAAAAAAGGTTTGTTGACTCTCAAGGCAAAGAATGGTCATACTTTGTTAACATACCTTTAATGTTAACATGCGGTTTTCTTGCAGGCTTCATTTCAGGTCTTCTCGGAATAGGTGGAGGAACACTAAAAGTACCCATGCTTACAATCATACTAGGAATGCCCGTACATATTGCAACCGCTACCTCCACCTTCATGATATTAATTACAAGTACAAGTGGCGGAATGACGCACTTCTACTTGGGACATGTACATCTCGAAATAGTTTTAATAGCAGCCATAGGCGCGGTTATAGGTGCACAAATAGGACCAAGACTAAACGTAAGAGCATCCTCAAAACACCTTAGAAAAATAGTTGGAACTGTGCTGATTTTAGTTGCAGCAAACATGATGTACAACACAATTCAACTCCTAATGTAACCTTAAGTGGAAGAAGTAAAATATAATTCTATCCTCCTCATTCACTCTCTTCTTCTACAAGTCTCGTACTAAGATATTTTGCGCCATAGTCTGGGAGAATGGTTACAACCCTTTGCCCACTACCGAGCTTTAACTTTTGTCCAAGTCTAATTGCTGCTAGTACGTTAGCCCCTGAAGATATTCCTAAAAATAGACCCTCTTCCCTTGCTAGTCGCCTAGCCATTTGAATAGCTTCATCACTACTAATTAACATCCACTCATCAACAAGATGCTTATATCTCTTAACGATCTCGGGTACAAAACCGTCACCAATACCTTCAATCTCATGTTTACCCCATTTACCAAGAGAAATCGTAGGGCATTCACTAGGCTCAACGCCTGCAACGTAAATATCTGGATTGTGTTCTTTCAACCTTTTAGTAATTCCAATCAAAGTTCCACCTGTGCCTACCCCTGCAACAAAGGCATCAACCTTACCTCCAGTCTGCTCTAAGATCTCTTTCCCAGTGGTTTCATAGTGTGCTCTAACGTTTTCTTCATCACTCCACTGATCAAAAAAGCAATATTTATCAGGATTTTCTTCAGCTAACTTCCTAGAGTATTCTAAAGCATGAAAAACATCGCTTTCGCCACCAAGAGTATGTACTAGCTCCACACCATATGCTTTTAATATAAGCTTCCTCTCCTCACTCATTTCTTCAGGCATTACAATCATTACCCTATAACCAAGATAAGTTCCGACGGCTGCAAAAGCAATTCCAGTATTACCTGTAGTTGGAACAACAAGAGTCATTCCAGGCTTAAGTTTCCCGCTTTTTTCAGCAGCACGAATCATGTAAAGTGCTATACGATCCTTAACACTACCACTAGGGTTCAAAAACTCAGCCTTAGCCCATATTTCAAACCGTAAGTTCTTAGTAACTTTTGTCAACTTTAATAATGGTGTATTACCGATCATTTCAAGCATGTTGTTAAACAACCTCATTTACACCCTCCACGAATTTCTGCTCTACAAAATAATCTACATCGTACTTATTTACTTTAGCTACTTCTGGAGTAGATTTCGATTAGGATGACAATTATTCTTATGAGGATGTTTGCGAAGTCTAGGAAAAAGTTTAGGGCTCCAAGCACCCATTCATTGTCTTGTAGGCGTTCCCTTATTTGATAGGTATCATACATTACCAGAAATATAAAGAGGAGTACAATGCCTAGATCCACTGCTATCCTAAACCAGCTAGCTTGAACAAAGATTTCTGCAATGGTTAACCCGATTGCAACAAGTAGAAGGAAGAGAAGCCACCAACTCCAATGTGACAAATCCTTTTTAGTAATGAACTGATATATCACAGCTATAATGAAAACTCCTGAAGTTAAAATTAACGCTTCAGGAACAATTTTAGCGTTCACTAAATCAGCTATATAAAATATTGACCCAAAAAGCCCTATTCCAGTAAACATCGCGAAAAGTGTTGACATCGCCACATTTACGATTTTAATTTTAGCTGTAAAATACGCTATTATAAAAAACAAGAAATAGAGAACCGTAACGCCTATTAAACCAACTGGTGTGAGAAGAATTGCTTGCGCAAAGCTTGCAGCTTCAAAGCCGAAAAAACCTTCCAGCATTTTTGCAGTTGTATAAGCACCTACAGTCATTACGATTACAAGCCATGTTAAAAAGGGAAAAACTCTATTCCTAATCACTTCACTTCTCAATAAAAACACCCAAGATTTCCTTTTAAGTTAAATACACTCATATATAGATGAGACGAAATATTACTCTTAACTAGCTATATTAATATTCCCCTTTGTTCTTTCAGAAAATGCTATTCACTAGAACCAAGTGTTTATAAATGATTAGTATGACTCAACTTTAAGACTGGGGATTCTCTTAAAATGTCTAACATTTCTTGTTATAATTATGTAGCAATCATTTGCCAACATGGCCCCAGCTATTAATGCATCTCGTACATCAATCATCTCTCCCTTAGATGTTAATGTAGAAAGAAGTTTAGCGCTTTCCTCTGCCGCTTTTTCATTTACACCCAAAACAACTAAATCCGTAAGTAAATCTTTGACAGTCTCGATCCGTCTAGGTTTTTTAGAGTAATAAGCTCCCAAATAAAGTTCAAATGCATTAATCGATGTAGTACAAAGCTCTGCACTTTGACTTTCTAATTCTTCAGCCTTTCTTATGGCATTTTCCTTGTTTCGAAGAAAATGAATCAAAAAAGTGGTGTCTAAGCAGATTCTTCTAGTCGCCACGTAAACCAAACCTCCGATAGAAGTTTAAAAAGTTTATCCTCTTCTTCTTCACTCATATCCTTCCACTTACCGCGATGATGACTAATACTTTTACCTCTAGTCAATCTAAGTATAACATCCGTAAAGGACTCTTTTTTCCCTTTCAATTTCAATAATTTCATGTAAGCTTCATCACTTATGGTAATTGTTTTAAAACCCATGTCAATCACCATTTTCAATACATGAATAATACATGAATATAAATCTTTCCAAGATGATCTTGCTCTTTTAAAAGTCGCTCATTTTTGGTCATATCAACTTCCAAAAATATTTCCTAAAGGACTACCGAACTCTACAAATCAAAAATACATGTAACTAATTGTCACTTAACAATACGTGATTCATACGTGAACCACTAAATCGAAAAACTTATAGGAGATTATGGTTGATAATTTTTCTCTCAAAATACGGATGTTTCGCTCAGAGGCAATTTGTATGGTAGTAAAACAAAAAATAATCTATTCACAGATTGCAGCTTGTCTGGGAAAAGAATACGACATTACTAATGTATCCTGTAGAAGACCAACGAACCAAAAACATTAAAAGAAAGATGATAGCTATGGTAACTACTAATGCAAAGAGTCTATTCGGCTTTTCTAGTGAAATATCGAGAAACATTAGCGATAAACAATTAAGAAACGTCATATATGATGGTATTTTCTCTTATGCTATGTCAACCCTAACTGGTGGCCCTCTTTTCATCGCTTTCATCCTTTCAATAGGCGCCAGTAACACTCTTGTAGGCATCATCACGGGATTTTCATTTCTCAGCCAACTTTCCCAAATACCAGCTATATTCTTAGTTGAAAAGACCGGGAAAAGAAAACTCATATCTTTTTCTGCCTCCGCTACTAGCAGACTTCTATGGATAGTAATTGCATTAACCCCATTCATTTTCTTAGGAAACCTAACCTTTCTCGCAATAACCTTCCTAGTAGCATCTTCGATAGCAAATGTATCCACGTGTAGCTGGAATTCTTGGATGAGAGACCTAATACCCATGAATACACGAGGTAGATTTTTTGCAAAAAGACTCAAAATAAGCTTCATCTCAGGAATGATCCTAGGCATCTTCGGAGGATTTTTCATAGACTATTGGAGAAAAAACTACCCACAACATGAACTTTACGGGTATTCCTCCCTTTTCATGTTTGGAGCACTTATAGGCCTAATAAGTTTATACTTTATTTCACGTATTCCCGAACCTCCAATGGAAAAGAAAAACGAATATCTTAAGATTTTAATACAACCTTTTAGAGACAGAAACTTTAGAAAACTTGTAATAGCAATAGGATTATGGAGCTTTGCAGTAAACATGGCTTCTCCATTCTTCACCGTATACATGCTAAAAATCCTTAATATCTCAGTTTCCCAAATAATGATTCTAACAGTAATAAGCCAGCTATCCAACATATATTTCCTAGGAACTCTTGGAAATCTATCCGATAAATATGGAAACAAACCTGTACTTACAGTAAGCAGCAGCATATTCATAATTTGCATCTTAGCGTGGACCTTTACAACCTTACCACAAAAACATCTACTAAGCCTACCCCTACTCGTAATAATACACGTATTAATGGGTTTATCGATGGCAGGCACAAATCTAACAATAGGAAACATAGCTGCAAAACTATCAAACCCAAAGAACGCTACAACATATCTTGCAAGCATCTCCGTAATAAACTCCATATTCTCAGGAATCGCAGCCATAATTGGAGGGCAAACATCAGACTTCTTCATCAAAAGAGAACTTGCCTTTACATTACAATGGAAAGAACCAAACAAAGAACTATCAGTACCAATCCTTGACTTCCATGGATTCGACTTCCACTTCCTACTAGCATCTACTATAGGTTTCATCTCTATACATCAATTAAATAGAGTTAAGGAAGTGGGAGAAGCTCCAACGGAAAAGGTAATGCACGAAGTTGTAAACGAAGTGAAAAGAGACCTAAAATACCTAACAGCAATCTGGAAAACCAACCGTAAAATACCACAAGTATTCCAACCCATAACATACCTAATGAAAGAAAGAAAACCAAGAGAAAAAATATATCCCACACAGCATCCAAATTTCACTCATAACAATATTCCCCAAGAAAACTAAACCAATACCATAAATTACATAACCTTCTCTATCTTCTTAATCCTTCCCTACATTATAAAATAGGTAGATGTTAGCGTAAAATGTTTCTTGCGGATTTAGGTCGTATTGTTTATCCCAATACACGTTTAGTGAGAACCTCTATCGGTTCATACTTTACTTCGGGGAAGCCGAAACGAGCTGGACTAAACGCTTCACGGCCAATCTCCGTTTTCAAGCACTCCCGTAAGCGTTCATGGGCAGGTACACCTACAACCGCCATTTCTAATCCCGGCTTTATGTTAACAGTCATTATTCCCTTCCCAGTCCTTGGGTCGATCATACATATAAGATCTGGGAAAACAGCAACGATTTGCCCATCTACACGAGCCATCATAGCCTCATTCTTAAATATTATTTCCATAGTTCTCCCAGCATATTCTCCAGTACCTTCAAGTGTAGCCTTCGCAAGATAATGAGCACGAACATCCTCACCCTTCATTTCTTTTACAGTTCCTCTGAAAAGCTCTATTCCCTTAGAAACTTCAACAAAAGCATCAATAACATCGCTTTTCGTTTCAACCGCATTTATTATCGCATCACCAACTTTTATAGAGAAGGATATAGTATTCGGAACAACACTTTCCTTAAGTTGCTTCCCACTCATCGGATAATGGTTGTTAGCTCCTATTCCACCATTCAAATCCAAAGCAAAACGCATAATCTCATCCGGATATGTCGATTTCACAGCATGCTTAACAATTAACACGTTTCCCTCCTTATCAACAAACGGCATCGGTGTTAATGAAATTCCATGACCTAAAAAGCTCGACATCTGCGTTTCTGGCGCCGCCCTACCAAGACCATCTCCATCAATTGTCACTATACCAGCTCGAGCAGCCAAGGAGAGAATCACAGGCGTATTTACTCCACCAAGCTCAAACGGGACAACATAGTCAATTTTCTTGTTAAACAAACTTTCCATGATTTTAAGCGCCTCTAAAAGTTCGTATCTCTCTTCCCACTTTTTCAACGTATCACCTATAGACCTATAAACGGTGACAGATCCTGCGTAACCACCACTGACAACAAAGGCATCATCGTCGATCTTTGCTGGATCTATTATACGGTACTCCCGACCCTTACTTAAGTCCCATTCAATTAACGGTTTACCGAAGAGATCTGGATCTCCTCCACCGCCTGTCCCTAAAATTCCAACACCTATCAACATGCTTTCTAACTCATCTCTCCCAAGAATTTTCTCACTCATACTTTAACACCCTCCCACACCTTTATCTTAAAACCTCCATCATAGAAACTAAAATCACTCCCATAATTATTAATATTGTTCCCAAAACCTGCCTCTTAGAAACCTTCTCCTTCAAAACTAAAAAAGCCAACAACAGGGAAAGAAGTGGAGCAGAGGTTGTTAAAGCAGTAGCACGCGCAGCACCAATCTCCATCAAACTAATATAAAGAAACCAGTCACCCACACCAATCCCCAAAATTCCACCAAGCGAAAGAATAAAGAAGGCTTTCCCATCGATATTAACTTTAACTTCCTTGAATTTAACAAGAAGAAGAGGAAGGAAAACAAAGAGAAGAAACATAGACTTTAAAGCATCAACAGCAAGAGGGTCAGAAACTTTAACAGATATTCTAAAAATTATTATTGCATTTGCCCAACAAACAGTGGTACCTATGGCTGAAACGACACCTAAAACCAACTTTCTCTTCTCAAGAGTTATATCCTGTTTAGGAGGCTTATAAGAAACAAGCCAAACACCCAAAGAAGCCAAAACTAAACTTATAATAAGCGTAAGAGTTATCACCTCTTTAAGAATAAAAGAGGCAAGAAGAGCCACAAAAACAGGATACATGTAAGAAATAGGATACCCAATAGAAACACCCACATTTCTCAAAGCAACCATGTAAAGAGTATCACCCACAACTATCGCTATAACAGTCGCCACAAAAACAATAACCAAAATACGAGAATTCAAAAGAGAAAAATAAAAATCATCAAATTTCCCCAAAGCAAAAATCAGCAAAAGAAGAAAAGAAAAAGTAGGAGCAGCCCTCAAACCATTAGCAATCCAAGGATCAGAAAAACCAGTCAAAAACTTCCTATAAAGAATAGCAGCCAAAGCCCACGAAAAAGACGCAAAAAACGCCGCTAAAACACCCATTAAGTACCCATCCAAACCCATTCACCAATACAGACTCTTAACATAAGTATGAAAATCAAAATCGTTCCCCTAAATATAAAATTTTCCACAAACGTCATAAAGTAAATCTAGAACAAAAATATAATCTATTATACATTCATCATTACATATCAAGCATCTGTAAATTAAGATCGAGAAACTTGCAAACAATGTTATAAACCTTTCTCTAACATGCACAATCTTCATCAATCAAGTCAAATCTACTTTTTCCTCTTAAACCTCCTAGCTCGAAGCAAGCGCCTCCTCTTCCTCCTCTGATAATAAACCACCGAAAACGTAGCCACAAAACCAACAACCAGCAATAAAAGCAGAAAATCAAACCGAAACAACAAATACAAAGAAAAAGACCTAGACCCCAAATCCACATTAGTATCAAAAACCCTAGGGATAAGATCCCAAATACCAGTATCCCAGATCTCAAATATCAGTAAAGCTGGATCACATTCTAGAGAACAAGCCAAAGCGATCCCAAGATCCCAATCATAACGATACAGTGAAAAACCTGTAGCATCTTGAGTTCCATTTAACACTTTAACTTTAAGATCTATTTCTCACTCTACTGTAAATTCTTTCTGTGGTCCCTGCACAATTTTTCGTACAACACGACCGTGGGATATTACCTCACCAGTTACGCGAGTAATGCAGTAATCTCCAAACCAAAAACTAGAATTAACAGCCACCTCCAAAGTTGTACCTTTTTCGAGACGTGGAGGAAGCCAAAGAAAATGGGGCCCTATAATCGTACCATTGGGAAGCATTAAGGTATTTCTTTCTAAATCAGCAAGTACGATACCCGACCACTTAAAAACTTTGGAGCCGCCTATAACACGGTAATAAGAAGGTCCACTTATTTTAAATGTTCCATTACCGCTTCAAGTAAAAGTTATGTTAAGCTCCGCCACATTATTTTCAACACTTAAACATTCCCAACCGAATATAGCCGTTGCCTTACCACCATCAATATAGAGAGACGTACCATTTGTAAAATAAATACTTTCCGACTTGAATATGTACTTTGCATACTTCCCCTTTTCTAACCACAAAAGGAACTTCAAACGAAACATATCCCAACCTAAGAATACAGCTAACCAGAGTCGAAGTTGAAAAGGCATAGAACAGCAGTACAGAAAATAAAAAAAGATATAAATTAGATTTCTAATTTTCCTGTTCATATTACAGCGCCCCCTTTAAACACAGATCGTAAGCTCCTCAAATTTGATCTCAAAATAGTGGTATTCCCATCCATCGTCGTAGCACGCTCTCACCCGTGTACAAACCTTGTCTGCTTTGTCAAAAGATAGCCATAGCTCAGCATCCACATATTCATCTGGAGGATAG
Organism: uncultured archaeon; assembly: GCA_964476035.1. Classification (GTDB taxonomy): domain Archaea; phylum Asgardarchaeota; class Baldrarchaeia; order Baldrarchaeales; family DXJG01; genus DXJG01. Next base: position 8,038 of record CAYYZD010000003.1, on the reverse strand, counting down.
GCATATTTTTTATGTCCCGATTTTTAATTCGTTGTCCCTGCCAGTAGGCTTCTCCCCAAACCTTGACCCAACAAACATCCCATAACCAACCGAAAGCGCCGTATTCTTCTGCTTTTGCGTAGTGTTGTGAAGAAACGTAATATACTGCTCCGATTTCAGGGTCGAAGTATCCTCTTACAGTACCTGTAAGTCTATAGCCACTCCAATAACCTCCCTTTACAACGGTCTTCTCGTCGTAGAGTTTGGAGGCAGCAGCGGGTTGAAATATAAATGTTAACGTTGTTAAGATCAATGTAAATATCCACGCTGTTAGCAGTATTGATAAATAGTAACTCTTTGGTCTCCCTCCACATCTTCATTATACCTCACCGATAAATCTTAGGTGCAATATATATGTTTTTCTCCGACCTAATTATAGTTTAGTAATTATAAGGTTAAATAGGGGTGTTTGTTATATTATGGGTGAGTTATAGGATTGGAGGAGGTTTTTGTGTGGGTTGTCGAGACTAGGGGTTTGGTTAAGTTTTTTGGCGACATAGTTGCTTTGGATGGTTTAGATTTAAGGATTCCTAAAGGTGTATCTGGCTTTGTAGGACCTAATGGAGCCGGTAAAACAACCACAATACATATTCTTTTAGGATTATTAAAAGCTGATCTAGGTGAAGCTTACATTTTTGATATGGATTGTTGGAAAAATTCCTATGACATTAGGCGTAGGGTTGGAGTTTTACTAGAGGATCCTGGTTATCCTAAAGGCTGTACGGCTGAACGATACTTAGAGTTCATTGCAAAAATGTATGAGATTGATCAACCTAAATTTAGAGTTAAAGAGTTATTAAAAGAAGTGGATTTATACTGGGCTAGAGATAGAAAGATAGGAGATTTCTCGGCTGGCATGTTGCAGAGACTTGGTTTGGCTAAAGCTTTGATCGGCGATCCGGAGCTTGTCATTTTAGACGAGCCTACAGCCAATTTAGATCCCATTGGAAGAATGAAACTTCTGGAAAAGATAAAGGAGCTTTGGAGAGATAAAAAGGTGAATTTTTCATTTCAAGCCATATTCTCCCAGAGCTTGAAGCGATTTGTAATTGGATTTCGATAATAAATGATGGAGTAGTGATCGACCAAGGATCTATAACTGAACTCGCTAAAAAATATATGCCTCACGAGTATGAATTGGAGGTTGAAGACCGTATGGATTTGCTTGTTGAAAGACTAAACAACCTAGATTTTGTCGAGGAAGTTTTATTAGAAGGCACAAAGATTATTTGTAGAGTTAAAGATCCAGGTAGGTTTTGTAGAGAGGTTCCCAAGGTTATTTCTGATTTAGATTTATCTTTAAGAAGGTTCCAACCATCCTATGGTGTGCTAATGGAGGTGTATAAAAGACATGTTAAAGGTGAAGAGAACCGTTAAAAATTTAAAAACACTAATAGCATGGGAGTTTGATAGAGTTAACATATATTTGCTTGGATTCATAATATTTGTCACTACAGCTTATGTTCTTCACCCTATGGTTTCTTTCTCTACAAGAGTGATCAGAATTGGAGAGATTATGTTTCAAATTAAGAGTTGGTGGGAGGAATATCTTTTCTATCCTGGAGATGTTATAAATGCTATTGAACCATTGGTAGCGTTTCTATCAGGTATTCTTTTTGCGTCAAATGTTGCTAGAACATTTGAGAACAGGGAGATGCTAACACTTTTGACATGTCCGATAAAAAGATTTGATGTTATCTTATCTAAATTTCTTATTAACTTTCTAATTCTTTACTTTACGTGTGGTGTGCCGTTTACGTTAGATATGTTGCTACTAGGCATTAACCCTTTAAGCTTCGATATGTATATATGGTTGCTTATTTTACTGCTACCAGTTTTATTCACATGTTCAATAGCGTTGTTTGCATCAGTTACATTCAAAGCGGCAGCACCAACAGCAATAATCCCACCGCTCGCATATTTTGGCTTACTGAAAATATTATGGTCCACAAATGTAAAAATATTTGAACTATTATATTCAGAATGGGATAAAGAACTTTTTAACGCTGCAAAGAGCTGGTTACATTTCTCTTCAACAACGTTCTCTGTCAATGCGAACTTTTTGTATATACTTCTTCACAGATTATTGCTGCCTATTTTTTCATAATATTGTCAATTATATATTTTCAGAAGGTGTTACAATTGGATTAGGTGAAGGGCGATGCGTTTAACTAGGTTTATTGCTATTTTCCTAATATTTAGTATTTCATTAAGTATAGTAACTGTTATTAGAGGACTTACACCTTACTCATCATCATCACGTAGAAATTTGCTTCCTAATGGAAGCTCTACTACTATTTATAGGTGGCCTCCTAGAACTGTTAGAATTGAGTTAAGAAGCACTGGAAAGCTTCTTTTTGAAATATATTACTATCTTAATGGCGAAAATCACACAGTTATCCGTAAATTTGTTGAACGAGGCATATTTACTGTTGATGTTCAACGAAGAGGACTGAATACTATGTTTTAATAAAAAATGTCTCGAATAAAAGCATAGATGTGGACCTCTATATCACATTATATGGGTTTGAGAAAGATTTAGTTCAACTTTCAACTTTCTTGGATATCCTAAGTATTTCTATGGTTTTAACATGGTTTGTTATTTCTGCTATTAGGAAAAGGCGGCGAGAATCATATGAAGATTTAACATCCTAAAATATAATTGAAGTGCCGTGACGGTTTCTTCTCCGCTGAAACTTCTACTAAGGATTAGCTTAAAAACTTTCTGAACAGGATTATAAGAAGTTTAAAGAAGATTTACTTAGAAGATGAAATTCAGAAATTTTGCATCTTGACGTGAAAGGGCCGTTTCACGAAATATCTTGTTATTAAGTTAACAAGATACCACCACTAAAGATTTGTACTAATGGTCTTCTTTTCAAGGTAGAAGTGTCAAATTAATGTTTTAGTTTGGTAGAGTCATATTTTTTAGTGAATTCCGAAATCAGGTAAAATAGTAATGATAGGTGTATTTCAGTTAATGTTATGATGTCCTGGGAATGTAAGAAGATATTTTGTTCTAATATGATGATGGGAATCTCTACCACAACTATTCTACGGTAAATAGGAAATTCATTTTCGTAAAAATACTTTTCAAATATATAGTCTACGCTCTCTAAGTAGGTTTTCCGCCACTTTATAAATACATAGTAATCGTAAATCTTACTTCCACCCGAAATACGTCCTTTTCTATCAACACGAATCTCAAAGTCCCCGCTAAAAACAGATGTAACATTAACGGGAATTTTTATCTTTAATGTTTTCTTGATACTTATGTAACAAGAATATCATATAAAAACGAAATATTAACTTAGCTTAAAGGCAATTCTAATTCAAATGTGATAAGAGGAGTGGAGAATGGCGAAAAAAAGGTTTTAGGGTTGTTTTGATTACATGTGGAAGTAGGGAAGAGGCTGAAAAGATTTCTAAAATTCTGGTTGAAGAAAAGCTTGCAGCATGCGTTAATATTTTATCGGGTGTTAAATCGTATTTTTGGTGGAAAGGTAAGGTAGATGAAGCAGATGAGTACTTACTAATTATTAAAACTAGTGTAGAGAAAATTGAAAAGCTGTTTAGGAAGGTAAAGGAACTTCACAGCTATAGTGTCCCTGAAATAATTTCACTACCAATTTTGGAGGGAAATACAGAGTATTTGAAGTGGATCGAAGAATCAATAAAATAAGTAGTGTTATGATGTTAATAGATCTTGGTAACTTGGCAGCCATTTTAACCTAGCTATTGTGGATATATTGTATTCAATCGAAGAAACTAAATACCATACTAACCTCACAAAACTGTTATTCTTTTTCAATTAGAGTTGATACTCCTTGACCACCACCGCAACACATTGTTGCTATACCGTATTTTCCATCCTCTAAATTAAGTATCCTAGCTAATGTTCCAACAAGTCTTGCCCCAGTCATTCCAAGCGGATGTCCAATAGCAATGGAGCCACCTTTAACATTAACTTTGTCCGGATCCACGCCCAGTTCTTTTATTGCGTATAAAGTTACAACAGCAAAAGCCTCATTTATCTCCCAGAAGTCAATATCACCTATTTTTAGCCCAACTTTCTTTAACAATTTCTTTGTAGCTGGTACTGGTCCTTTACCCATAACACTTGGATCAACACCAGCCCAAGAAATCCCCTTTATTTTAGCTAAAGGCTCTAAACTGTACTCCTTGGCTTTTTCCTTAGACATTAGGAGGACAGCGCCTGCTCCCGCGTTTAAAGGAGAGGAATTACCCGCTGTAATAACGCCTCTAGGTTTAAAAACTGGAGGCAAACTAGCTATTTTTTCAAAAGTTGTGTCAGGTCTCACACTCATATCTCTATCTATAACCTTTTTGGTTCCATCTGGAAGGGTTACCTCCACAGGAATTATCTCATCTTTGAAGAAACCTTCCTCATAAGCTTTTACAGCTAACATGTGGCTTCTGTATGCCCACTTGTCCATCTCCTCTCTTGATATTCCAGTTTCCTCAGCTAGTTTTTCAGCTGTTAAACCCATGTTCATAGCTATGGTCCAATCAAATCTTTTCTCTTCCTTCAGAAGCTTAAAGTTAGGCTTTACATTAAAGCCCATGGGAACATGTGTCATATGTTCATATCCGCCGGCAATAACGATGTCTGAGTAGCCGCATATTATTTCCATGGCACCTACGTGAATTGCTGTCATGGCAGATCCACATTGTCTGTCAATGCACATGGCTGAAACTTCTAACGGTAAACCTGCTCCAAGGCTTATCAATCTGCCACCGTAACTCCACTGCTCCGCTGTTTGATTAGTGCAACCCATTATACACTCATCAATTTCCTTAGGATCGATTTCCGTTTTTTCAACCAATTTTTTAACGACTATAATTGCGAGTTCATCTGCCCTAATGCTGTTAAAAACATCTCTTTCAGGTTGTTTTGGACGAGATCTGGAGATAGGAGTCCTTAAATAACCAGCTATTACCACTTCCCTCATCTTAACCCCCTATCGCCATTATAACTAAATATTTTACAATAAAGTATTAAAAATAGTTTGTACTACAGATTAATTCTATTTTGTTCTCCCCGGCTGATCTCTTGCTCCTTAGAACCCTAAATTTTCCAAACTGCTTTAAACATCATATGGACTAAATACTAAGGGTTTAAGCATCTCAACTAGTAATGGCTGTAAAGGCTCTGGCCCGTATATTAGTCTATTTTATAATAGTGTTTAAAACCATCTCTTAGCCAAGTTATAATAGCCTTTGCGAAAACTTCCCCGATTCTCTGTATATTTTTTGATTGTGAAAGATATTTTTCCATTAATGTTTTCGTCAGATAATCTATATCATCTAGTCGGTCTCTGTTCTCCTCAAAGAAGTTCCAAAAGTTTTCAAATACCTTCTTTGCATCATCAAGTATAGTTTTTGCATCAGCCCCATCCCAACACCCATAGTGTGCTAAGCATATAGTATCAAAGCTAATCTTACTAAGCTTCTCAAGGGTGCTGTAGAACTGTTCTTTATTGAACCATGGAGGGTTGTGAGAAGGTATAAATGTTGTTTCATCAACCTTGTTCCCGATACTATCGCCTACAAAAATATTCCTATTTGCTTTGTCGTAAAGAGCTATGTGGCCCGGTGTATGGCCCGGGACATTTATTACCTCAAGTTCAACTCCACCTAAGTCTATGACATCTCCCTCGTCAAGAGGAATAACATTTTTCACTGGTTCGATTTTCCCCATTCCGAAATCATATTCTATTTTACTGGGATCCTCTATTATAGGCTTAGCTATTTTGGAAGCATAAACCTTAACTTTTTCTTTCATTGCCTTAACTAGATGGAAGGCTCCTTGGATGTGGTCCCAGTGTTCATGCGTTATTATAATGTAATCTACGGGGAAAAGACCGAAGTTTTTAAGCGAATCTATAACTTCACCCACAAATTGGCTGGTTCCACTATCTATGAGAGCCTTTTTCTCTCCCTCAACAACGTATAGTGCAAGAATACGAGGGATCCCAACCATCTTCCCATCAATTAGATAAGTGTTCTCAAGAATTTTACCAGGTTCAGACCTATGACCCACAAACCTCCCTCCCAAACTTGAAGATCAGTATTTCCTTAGTTTTGATTTCTTTATTTTTATCACTATATTTTAACATATTAATGTTATGAGTTTAACATGATGTGTAATAAATTTAAAGGCTGAAAGAAATATTTACACAGAAGTTGTAATATGATATACCATTCAATATGGGTTGGGGAGGTGTTGCCTATGAGTATGGCTGAAACATTTAAACAAGCAGTGGAAGCTAAGAAAGAGGAGTTAAAAGAAGATATAGCAAGCATGGAAATGACGGTTCAAATCAAAGTAGAGGATAAACCAGAGGAAAACTACTACGTCGAGATTTCTGGCGGAGAAATTAAAGTGGGGAAGGGTGAACATTCAAGTCCTACTGTGACCTTCATAGCAACAACTGAAATATTCAACAAAATAATTAGTGGAGAACTTGATGGAACAGCAGCATACATGTCGGGTCAACTAAAAATTGAAGGATCTCTCCCAGATGCAATGGCCTTCGGCAACCTACTACAAAAATTAAGATAACGATTTACACGCAGAAACCTCCTCTTATTTTTTATATTTATAGAATCCCTCTCCACTCTTTTTACCAAGCTTATTTTCCTTTAACATTTCATATAGCAGCGGATGCGGATTTAAAATGTTTCTAAGCTTGTCTATGTGCCCATACTTTTTACTAAGTTCCTCAAGCTGCTTTACAACCGTGTCTATGCCTATTTGATCCGCAAATTCAAGTACACCGATAGGTATATTGAAGCCTAGCTTCACAGCCTTATCTATGTCTTCTGGTGTAGCTATTTTCTCAGCAACGAGTTCAGATGCCATGTTTATTGAGATTAACATGCTCCAAAGAGGGTTGAACTTTTCTGCTAATTCCTTACTCCAGCTTGAAGGGATTTGCCACTTCTTATCGGGATACTCGTAGAAGCCTTTCCCAGTTTTAACGCCTAGCTCTCCTTTTTCAACCTTTTCCTTTATTATGGGGGCAACTTCAAACCTTTCTGGTTCTCTTTCCTCAAAAAACTTTAGAACACTATATTGTACATCGATACCTACAAAATCAATTAGGCCAAAGACTCCCATTCTTTGTCCACCTTTGAAGAAAGAGGCGGAATCTATTTCCTCAGGCTTAAAAATTCCTTCACTAACAAACCATGCAAGAACATTAGCAGGAGGATTCATTACCCTATTTGCAACGAATCCAACTACGTCTTTTCTGCAAATTATAGGTTCCTTACCCAGTTTCCTTGCTAAATCAAAAGTAGTTTTTACAGTTTCATCACTTGTTTTACAACCATATATAACTTCGACCAACTTCATTATTTGCGGCGGATTGAAAAAATGCATTCCAACAACTTTATCTGGCCTACCTGTTGCTTCTGCTATCTCAGAAATAGGTAAAGCGCTAGTATTAGATGCAAGTATGCTTTCTTTTGGTGCGATTTCATCCATTTCCCTGAAAATTTTCTTCTTAAGTTCAAGATTTTCCGGCACGGCTTCAATCACGAAATCAGCGTTTTCAACAGCCTCCTTTAAATCTATGGTTGTCCTTATGTTTCCCAATGTTTTGTCCACAGTTTCTTGGGTTATTTTCCTTTTCTCAAAAAGTTTTCCAAGACTCCATTTAATCCTTTGCATAGCATTGTCTAAGAACTCTCGTTTTATGTCTCTCATCCAAACAGTAAAACCAGCCATCGCACATATCTGAGCTATTCCATGCCCCATAGTGCCAGCACCAATCACAGAAACAACCTTAATATCTTCAACTTTAATCTTAATTCCCTCCTTCCAATTAACACTAAGTTGTATTAAATTAAATCGCTATTAACCTTTTAAAGGAAATTTAATTTTAAACATTTTGCTAAAAACAAATTTAGCATTTCTAATTTCTATAATCTGCTGTGATAATATATAAAATTGTAAAGTTTTATGGCTACT
>CAYYZD010000002.1:0-30596 GCA_964476035.1 uncultured archaeon | reverse complement strand
TGAATGTCTTCATCGGTTAAATTTACGGGTAAGCTTTCTGCTAAAACGCCAGCGAGATACATTACACCAATGCTATGTTCAAATCTTGTATGGTTGGCACCCGGATATACGTATTCTGCTCCTGCTAGTTGCCTTAATCTTCTAAGTCTTTGAACTACACGGGTGTCTATAAGTTCCTTTTCCAACTCTGTTATGTGAACATAGCCATGGATAGGATCTTTAATGAATCCCCAATATGTTCTCTTCCTCAATTCTGATCTCCCTAAAATACTCTTTAAAATGTTTTATAAGTCTGCACATATTTTGAATTAAAAACACCTTTTATTGTTTATGTTTCTGAGGCTTTGATAATATGACCACAAATCCATGAGTTCCGTCTACCTGAACTATATCCCCTGTTTCAATCGTTTTAATCGGATCTTTATCTAACTTATCTACTAGAGGTATGTTTGCAAGCACGCATCCCGCAACAATTATTGGCTCTGACTCTAAATTAATTATTGCTAAAGGGGCTGATCCTATCTTTGCCATATGATAAATAACATACGAGCCCACTGTGCTGCCCTTACCGTAAGGAAAAACCAAAATTTTACCAGATATTACTTTTCCTTCAAGTTCATGTCCTCTTTCGGTAACAACACCACTTAATGGGTCAACACCACCGTAAAATGAGATAGGCTGAGAGGTAACAAGGGCTTTTCCCTCGACTAACCCCTCAACTAGTCCTCTACCTTTCAATACTACTTTTTTGTTTTCTTTATGCATATCATGACCCTTCTATGGCAGTTTTAACGCTGTCTTCTAATGTCGTTATTCCCACGTTTAATCTTTCTAAACCTGTCAGGTAGTAACATGCCTTTGCGGAATTTGTAAGAATTTTTTGAAATCCAAGCGACTTTAAAGGCGAAACCACTATACACGTATCTGTAATAATTTTGCCACCAGATTTCTCTATTATATCCGTATAACCAGCTCTGTCTGCGAGTGTCTTTACATTAGCGGCAGTTCCAACCCACAGTTCGATATCTCCTTTTATTTTCCTATTTCTTAACATCTTGGCAATTTTTCCTATTTCTTGTATGCTTGCATGAGGACACCCGATGTATATGAGATCTGGGCTAGAGGTTAATGCGTATTCTTCATAAACAGACTTTATTTCTTCTTTTTCTATTATTATTTTCTCCATATGGCCTTTTTCGATCTGTAATCGCCTTTTTTCGATCATAGCTTCTATTGTGCAGTCTTCTATATGGAATAGAGATATACTTCCTGAAGTTGCCAGACCGGCCGATAAAGCTTTTAAGCAATCTACATTTAGGGGCACTCTAGGGTTTGAAAACAAGGGGACACCAGTTTTTATTATTTTACCAACTACATAACCTAAAATGCTGTAATCAGCTGGATTGTGCAACTTAGTCCTTAACTCTATGTAGTGTGTTGGGAATCTATTTTCTTCGATATGAAACCCATAAAAAGCAGTTTTCCCGGTTAAAGCTGATGCAAGGGCTAATGGTCCGCCCTCTCTATTTGTTCTCGCACCTAAAACCGAATTAGCGTACGTTACTGCAGAGGATTCTGCCCATGCTATATGTGCCCTATATTTTGGCGAATTACCGATTAAGTAAGGTATACAGCTACATGTTGGGAGGATGCCCATTTGTATGTACAAATTAATTATTTTTAGTTGTTTTTCTGCAAAATCTTTATCGATTTTCATTTTTTTCCAGTTTTTTAAGTCCATACCAGCTGGATTAAGCGTTGATAGTATTCTACTTTTCCCTCCAAGTTTAACTAAGTCTTCTAGGAGCTGGATGCCCGGATCTCCGATGTTCTTATACGATACCCCCGAAACTTGCGCACTACTTACGTCAATTAATTTTTGAGCGCCTAAAGCTTCTCCAACTTTAACAATTAACCTCACTGCTAGCCTAGTAGCTTCTCCATATTCTCCATCGAACATTTTTTCCTCTTCTTTAGTTAGAAACATTAATTGTCTTCCTCTGTTAAGTTATTAATGTCGATTTTCTCTTCGATGGGTATTTTTGCTTTTTCGAACTTTTCTTTAGGTTTAGTAAATGGTCTTGTAGCATCAATTCCCATTTTTGTAGTCATAAGAGTAATTTGGTCCGCAGAAGGATCCAGACTTGAGCCTCTAACATTTTGTATTATCACCAAGTCTCGGGAAGCATTAAATCTCGTTGCAATTGCCCATTCCACTTCTTCCATATCATAAGGATCTATGTCGTCGTCAACTACAACAACATGTTTAAGGCTTGGATGAGCTGCGAAAGCAGCCAATATAACATTTTTAGCATCTCCATCAGTTTGCTTTTTAATGGAAACGACTGCATGCAGCCATCCACAACCGCCTAAAGTTAAATGCACTCCTCTTACATCGGGAACAACAGACTTAACAGCAGTCCATATTTGTGCCTCCCTCGGAAGGCCCATTAACAATTTATGTTCGCTTCCCCCAGGCAAAATAGCCTGATAAATAAAGTTATCCCGATTAAAATACATTTTTTCTATTTTTATTACAGGTTGTTTTCTTACAACATCGTAGGTTCCCGTTAAATCGACGAACGGCCCTTCATCAACTTCTTTACCGTATAAAATTTTTCCTTCAATAATTATTTCTGCATTTGTTGGAACTTCCAGTTCCGTATTTGGACATATAGCAACTTCCATAGATTCCTTAAGAAGAGTGTTTGCTACATGAAGTTCATTTACACCGTAGGGGACTGGCGATGATGCAGCAATTAGAACCGCTGGGTGGGTTCCAATGGCAATGGCTACGGGTACATCTCTTTTTTCCTTCCAGTAAGCTGTTATTATTCTATGCAAGTGTCTAGGTACAACTCTTATAGCTAGATGTTTTTCGTCAATAACTAACATTCTGTGTATTGATGCGTTTTGAATTCCAGTCTCTGGGTCTCTTGCAAATACGATTCCAGCTGTTATGTAAGGTCCGGGGTCCTTTTCGTAGTGGGTAAGTATTGGAAGACTGTTTATGTTTGGAGGATTTTGAGCATATTTGGAGAGAAGGAATTCTGTAAGTTTCGGTTTTTTTGGGTTTTTAATAGCATTTGATACTTTTTTATGTAATTTATCAATACTAGTTCCTAGGGCTTTGCAGACTCTTTCTCTAGTGCCACAAATGTTTGCAACTATCGAGCCGCGTTTTTGTTTAATTTTTTTAAAAAAAAGAGCCGGACCATTATCGAACTTTTTGATTACAGCAGCTATCTCATACTTGGTACTTAATTCCTTTTTAATGGTTATTAATTCTGCATCTTTCTCCAGTTCTAATATAAAATTCCTTAAGCTCACTTTCCTCCCCATCTCCTATATAAGTCGTGTTGGATACCCAGTATGTCAAGAATTTTCCCCACTATGAAGTTTACAAGATCTTCGATGGTTTCAGGTTTGTGGTAAAATCCTGGCATTGCGGGAATTATTATTGCACCTGCCTCCGCAGCCTTAACCATATTTCTTAAATGAACCAAGGACAGAGGGGTTTCTCTAGGGACAAGAATTAATGGCTTCTTTTCTTTTAGCATACATTCAGCAGCTCTAACAATAAGATTATCCGCGTAACCATTAGCTATTGCAGAGAGGGTCTTCATACTGCAAGGTATAACTACCATCCCATCCGATTGATAAGAACCACTAGCGATAGGCGCTGTGAAATCCCAGGGATCATAAGTGAAGTCTGCAAGCTTTTCTATTTCCTCTATATCTAAATTTAATTCGTGTTTAATGATTACCTTGGCTGGCTCTGAAATAATTAAGTGAATTTTTGCTTTTATTCTTTTTAAAGTCTTCAGTAGTTGAACACCGTATATTACTCCACTTGCCCCAGTTAATGCTACAATTAATTCCAAATCTATCACTGTCCCTTGATTTTCTTGATTAAATTGTTGATACCCTTAACTATAGTTTTGTATCGATCTAAGTTCTTTTCTCTTATGTTAACTATGGCTAGAACGACCGTATTAAGTTCACTAGCTAATCTTTCTGCAATAGCGCGTGTAACTGCTTCTTTCGTCATGTCGAAGGCTGTAAGCAGTGACGAAATTGCTCTTTTCCCTACTTCAGGGATCCTTGAGGGAGTTGCAAGCGCAATTGTTCCAATTTTGTATGTGGTATCTGTAACAACTACTATTATTCCATTGGTGAGTTTTATACCCAATATGGAAATCTTATAACCCCTTTCTTCTATTTTCTCTTCAAAAATAATCTCAGACATTTTTACCTCCAGGTTTCATGCGGTCTTCCATAATCTTCACAGCCTTTTTTAACGATATTTCCCCCTTAGCTACCTTCTCTGCAAGATTCCAGCTTATTGTTATCTTTCCATTAGATAATACTCTGCTTCTTGCTTGAATATGTTTTATTTCTCCAGGTTTTAACGATATATCGGTTTGATCGAGATCTATGATCCTTCCTTTCTTTTTTGATATAAGCATAGCAGCCGTGATGTCTCTTTTCCTGAATTTAGTCCTGGTCATTGTAGTATAAGTTTCATCAACAATCTCATAACTGGCACGTAATTGGGCGTTCTTAAGGTATCTAAAAAGCCATCTTTGATGTAAAGGGGAGCCATTACCGATTTTAATAATCAATTCACCTTTTGAAAACGATAGTAAAGCATTTTCTACAAGTTTTATGTAATTAGCAACCTCGTGGGGTGAATGAAAGAGACCCGTATCAATTACTTTTCCCTCAAAGGTCACAACAACGCCATATATGTCGCCGGGGTCTATACCTATTACAACCTGGGCTTTCCTTCTGTATCCAGTTAGCAAAACCTTCATCTTTAAAATTGCTTTTTTAATATCGTCCATATTGGCGCTTGTCGCTATAATATGTGCATTAATATTTTTTTGTATTTTTTCTACCTCTTCTATACTCGTAAGAATTATAACTACATCTTGAGGTATTTTTTCTACGGGAAGCAGACTGTAAAATGGAATACCAAGTTCTTTAAGTTTTTTTGAGACTAAATGGAAAATTTTTGGCTTTTCTGTTACCACTGCTACCTTTGCCATATCTTCACTGCTCCACATTTTACAGAATTCCATAATAGGTTCTACAGTTAAATATATTTGTTTCCATTTCTTACTGAAAATATTTGAGACGAGGAAATGAAAATGTTAACATCAGTGATGACTGGTTGTAAGAAATTAGACAAGCTATTATGCGGAGGACTGCCAGTTGGACATATAACTCACATATATGGTCCTGCAGGTGTCGGAAAAACAACCTTTGCTCTACAATGTGCTGTTAATTCCGCTTTAAATAGTTATAAGACTATTTTTGTAGATACTGAAGGCTCTTTTTCTATCGAAAGACTTAAACAAGTTTCTGAACACTCTTTTCAGTCTGTAATGGAAAGAATTATGATATTCCGCCCTTCCACCTTTACGGAACAGTCCGATTTAATCGATATTCTTGACGAAATGTGTGAAAGAAGTGTTCGTCTTGTAGTTTTTGACACGATAACTGGGTTATATCGGGCAGAATTACTAGAATATAGAGATACTCATGTCTTGCAGCATGAACTTAATCGGCAAATGGCTTTTCTTTTTAAGACAGCTAAAAAGAAAAATGTAGCAATTCTCCTGACAAATCAAGTTAGATCTTCCTTTGAGGAAGAAAATTTAGAGGCTGTTGCATCTAATATTATAAACTGGTGGGCTAGCATAGTTGTCAAATTTATTCGGGAAAAAGGTATCAAGCGAAAAGCAGAGATAATGAAGCATTATAATAAACCGTTAGGGATCTCAACATCATTCTCTATAACATCGAGTGGCTTAAGGTAGAGGTGATGAAATGTTACCACTCTGGCTCGAAGTATTATTAGCCTTATGGTTTATTTTACCCGCATATATCGCAAACGCTCTTGCTGTTGTATTCAGCGGGGGACCTCCCATAGACTTCGGTAAAATTTTCATAGATGGAAAACGAATATTTGGAGATGGGAAAACTGTCGGAGGTTTTATAGGCGGCGTTATTACGGGTGTTGCGGCAAGCTTGGTACAAGTAATTATGTCGCCATACCTCGTGAAAGTAGTCTCAATTTATTATGTCATAGGCTTTCATGAAGTTTTTCTCATTCAAGCATCAGTTTTAAGAGGTTTTCTTCTTTCGTTTGGAGCAATGTTTGGTGACCTTATTGGTTCATTTATTAAAAGGAGATTTGGCTTGAAAAGAGGAGCACCTGCGCCTTTATTAGATCAATTAGATTTCCTTCTTGGTGCCATAGTATTCACTAATCTTATAGGATCCTTACAACTAAAGTATGTAGCTATTCTTCTAATAATAACGCCTTTAATTCATCTAAGTGCAAACATCATTGGTTATATGCTAAAATTAAAAAGGGAACCATGGTAATATGTTATCTTCGTCTTCCAAGAAGTCCGGGCGCCTTTTTAAAAAATAACCAATTTAGGCCTACATATCCTACAAGTGCCAGTATGATTCCTATTAGGAGTAGAGTTTTTGCATAACTTGGTCTGTATACGTGTTTTGTACTTTGATAAATCACTATAAACCCGATGAATCCAATTATCATGAAAGTGAAAGCAACTAATCCCTCGATTACAGTTTGCCGAGTTAATTCCCCTATGACCATGAACCCCTCTGGCAAAGATTCATAGTTCACAACAACAAACATACCTCCACCAAGTATAAATAGAATAAATGACATCGCAAGTATAAAAAGTGCATCTGGTGATGGTGTTTTTCTAGGTATTTTTAGTCTAGGCTTCTCTAAACGCAGTCTAGGCTTCTTTAGTATTTTCGGCCACCAAAGACGAACCAATCGAAACCCTCCATAATAATCCATGAATCTCTATACATCTATACAATTTTTTTAAGTTTATAAGAATATCTTCAGCTGAACTATTAACTATGTGAACCGAAACGGTTAAGCACATAATGTATTAGAAAAACTCATAAACATATATGACACCGATAAAAATAGAAATAAGTGGAGGGTCCAAAATTTCTAAAGAAAAGAAAAGAGTCAAAGAAATAATGGATCTGCCGGGAGTTGGGCCATCCATAGCCAAGAAACTAAGTGAAGCAGGGTATAAAAGCGTAGCCTCGATTGCGGTCGCAACGCCATCTGAACTTGCTGCCGCCGCGGATATCGGGCAGACAACAGCCCAAAAGATTATTGAAGCTGCAAGACAAGTTCTTGAATTCGGATTTGAAACTGCAGATAAAATTTACGAGCGAAGACAGTATGTCGGGAAAATAACTACCTGTTCAAAAAATCTAGACAGATTACTTGGCGGAGGAGTGGAAACTCAGGCCATAACTGAAGTATTTGGAGCATATAGAACCGGTAAAACGCAACTTGCGCATCAACTAGCTGTAAATGTTCAGTTACCTCCAGAAAAGGGAGGATTAGAGGGAAAGGCTATTTACATAGATACGGAAGGGACTTTCAGACCAGAAAGAATATATCAAATGGCCCAGGCTGTGGGATTGGATCCTAAACAAGCATTAAAGAATATAATTTTTGCGAGAGCGTATAATTCCGATCATCAAATGTTATTAGCTCAGCAAGCACAGGAAATAATATCTGAGCAAAATGTAAAGCTTCTAATAATTGATTCAATAATGTCCCATTTCAGAGCTGAATATCCAGGAAGAGAGATGTTAGCGGAACGTCAACAAAAATTAAACAAGCATTTGCATACTCTGCAGAGAATTGCGGACATAGAAAATATAGCTGTATTTGTAACAAATCAGGTAATGGCTAGACCTGATGTGTTTTTTGGAGACCCTACCGAACCTGTAGGTGGTCACGTATTAGCGCACGTGCCCCAAACTAGACTGTACTTAAGGCGTAGTAAAAATAATAGGAGAATTTGTAGGCTTGTTGATTCGCCATATCTACCCGAAGGGGAAATTGTTTTCATAATAGCTGAAGAGGGTATTCGAGATCCGTAGATAGCTTTACTTTTACACCTCACTCCTGCAACTTCTATGGAACAGTCAATATCACTACACGTCATAAGCGTTGAGCGACATTAATAAAGCCTACAATATTTGATACAAGTAATGGAAAGAGTATTATTTTTTATTCTTAAAGTCTTTAAATACGTTTTTAAAGATGGACATATAAAGACATTCCTCTGGGGATATTAACATACTTTCAAGGTTAATGGGGCAATCGGTGAATGCAACAGGTGCACCTCTGATCAAGACTGCTGGTACCATCTCCCCTGCTTCACCCATTAAAACTTCCGCAGCTGATGCCAGATTATCAGCTATTGCTCGTCTCGTTATCATTAGAGGTTTTCCAAAGATATCCAATTTTCCTCGTTCATCAGATACTGGAATAAAACCAGCAACACCTAAAGCGACACCTATGGTTCCAAGTCTCAAAGGTTGAGTTCTACTGTCAGCAATTATAACACCAATTTTCTTCCCGGTCTTTTCAAAAACTTTCTTTCTAATTTCCTGAGCGGTTTTCATAGGATTCTGGGGAAGTAGTACAACACAGCCCGGTGGGGCATTAGATTTATCAATACCAGCATTAGCAATCAAAACACCATTCTTTAAAGTGAGAACAACGTGGGGAACACCACCCAGAATTTCATCAGCTTCTCGCAAAATCAATTCAGCCAGTTCTGGAACAATATCATACATTTTTGATAGTTTTAATGCTTCAGAACTAGGTTTTATTTTATTTAGTTCGATGATTCTCCCTTCGGCTGTTGCAACAGCAGTTTCAGCCAAAACTAGTATATCTCTATTTTTAATTCTCCCACCTACTTTCTTTAGGGACTTGAGTACCACTTCAACTATATCGTCACCTGGAGTAATCATCCTAGTCTTAATGGGTATAAGAGTCATAGTCATTTTCCTTACACACTCCTAATATCCTTTTCAAAAGTTTTGCAACAACAGAAAGATGGAAAGGCATTTTTCTAATTTTTTTTACTAATTTCCTATATTGGGCATAAGTTCCAAAAATAATGATAGATCCTTTCTTTAAATGGAAATCTATCATTTCCTTGGGCAGAGCAGCGTCACCGCCACATGCTAACATTTCCTGTTTAATAATTAATGCAGCTGGAGTACTAATGTTTTCAACAAGTACAGCAAGATATATCGATTTTTGATTGAATATGTTCAATGCCCATCTGTCAACACCTATCTTAACAAATAAATCTTCTAGGTCGCCGAAATAGCTGGAAGTGTATAATAGTGTAACTTTTATTCCATCCGCATCTAAGCTTAAAACATTTCTCCTGATTGATTCAGCTATTTTAACAGCTTGCAGAGTTTCTCTAACATCATGAGTCCTTATTAAGTGGGCGCCGTTGTATACTGCGATAGCTGTTGCCGCTAGACTACCAATTAGTCTTTCCCTCGGATCTTTCAGATTAAGGATTTTCCCTATAAAAGACTTTCTTGAAACTCCTACTAAAATAGGTCTGCAAAGACTTCTCAACCTATTTAAATTTCTAAGTATATGAAGGTCCTCCGTAACCTTTTTCCCGAAGCCGATTCCGGGATCTACAGCAATTTTCTCCTCAGAAATGCCACTGCTTTTTGCGATTTGTAAACTTTGTCTAAGTGCATGTTTTATTTTCAAAATTTTTCCTACATCTCCTGGGCGTTTTTCAGCAGCCATAACAATAACTGACGCATCGTACTCTGAAATTATTTTAGCCATCTTCTTGTCGGCCTTTAAGCCACTAACATCATTTATGATCTCAGCCCCCTCCTTTAATGCAACATTTGCAACTTCCGCCCTAAACGTATCGGCACTTATCGGTACATCAATGATATCTCGCAATGCTTTCATAGCAAAAAGCATACGTTTCTTTTCTTCCTTCAGAGATATGGGAGGAACCCCTGGAGCGGTGGACATTGCACCTACATCTAATATTTTGGCTCCTTCTTCAACCATTTCTAGTGCTTTTTCTTCTATTTCTTTTTTCGATTTAACAATAGAACCCTTATAGAACGACTCAGGACTAACATTTATAACTCCTACAACGACTACATCATAATCATCGCCTACTGGAATATTAGCGATTTCCCCTCGTATTTTCATATTTCATCACTTTAAAACAAACCACATTCAGTAATTTACAGTATTTACTGGAGATTTAAAGCATTGCAGATTTAACATACTTAACGGATACGGAGTTAATTTAGTCCATCGAGATATTTGACCGTTTTGTTTTCTTCACGATGAAAATTTTAAAAATGTTGTTAAGTGTAAATGATAACAAATTTAAATTGGTGACATGTCATGGATCTTCATAAAACTCACTTGTATGAGTGGCATAAAAAAAGGGCGAAGATGGTTGAATTTGTTGGTTGGTGCATGCCCCTCTGGTATGAGGATACAGGTGGAATAATTAAAGAACATTTAGCTGTTCGGGAAAATGTGGGAATTTTCGACGTAACGCATATGGGGCGTTTTATGGTTAGCGGAAGTGATGCAGAAGACTTTCTACAATATGTTACTACAAACAATGTTAAAAGGCTAAAAAAACTTGGACAGGGACAATATTCCGTTGTTTGTAATGACAGAGGTGGGATAAAAGACGATATAACCCTATTTAAGATCGAAGATAACAAATATGTTGTAGTCGTTAATGCTGTGAATAGAGAAAAAATAAACAATTGGTTTAAGGAAAAATCACAAAATTTTAATGTTAAAATTGAGGATGTTTCTGATGTAACCTGTATGTTTGCAGTTCAAGGGCCAAAAGCTCAATCTACGCTTGAGAAGCTTACTAGCGACGATCTTAGCGGGATAAAGAGATATTGGTGCATGTTGACAAAATTGGGAGGATATGATACCATAGTATCCAGATCTGGATATACCGGAGAAGACGGCTTTGAAATAATTATGTTAAATGTTCCATTCTCAGAAAAAGAAAAGGCAATTGATTTGTGGGAGAAAATCTTGGAAGCTGGCACGGAGCATGGAATTAAACCCTGTGGATTGGGTGCAAGGGACACTCTACGACTTGAAGCTGGAATGGTTTTATACGGGAACGATATCAATGAGACGATTTCTCCACTTGAAGCTGGACTGAGGTTTGTTGTAAAATTTAAGAAGGGAGACTTCATTGGGCGAAGTGCGTTATTAAAACAGAAAGAAGAAGGTGTAAAGAGGAAGAGGGTGGGACTAAAACTCTCTGGACGTAGGGTCCCGAGACATGGCTACGAAATACTGAAAGATCATGAAAAGATCGGATATGTTACAAGTGGCGCTTTTTCACCAATACTTGAAAGAGGGATAGGGTTTGGGCTTATAAATTCTGAATATGCACAGGTGAACGAGGCCGTTAAAATAAATATTAGGGGTAAACTTGTGGATGCAAAAATAGTTAAATGGCCCTTTTACGATATAGAAAGATATGGCTATAATAGAAAAAAAGATACGTAGGAGGGTGATAGAGATAAAAGTAAACGACTATGAAATTCCTGAAGATTTATATTATAGCGATACTCACGAATGGTTAAAAAAGGAGAACGGGAAGGTTAGAGTGGGAATTACGGATTATGCTAGAAAACAGCTAGGTAACATAACTTACATTGGTTTCGAAGTTAGTGCGGGCGATGAAGTAAAGTTTAACCAACCATTCGGAGAGATAGAATCCGAAAAAGCTACAGAAGATCTCTATTCTCCAGTATCTGGCAAAGTACTTGAAGTTAACACCGAACTGGAAGACATGCCGCAAATAGTAGAGGATGATCCCTACGGGAATGGTTGGATGATCGTTGTAGAACCAACAGACCTGGAAAACGACCTTAAAAATCTCATGACAGCGAAAGAATACGCCGAATATCTAAAAAAGAAACTTGAAGAAGAATAGCTTTAAACTACTTTAACAACTTTTTCTTCATTATAATCAACAATCACACGGGTATATCCTCTTAATTCTTCATCTAAACTTTCATCACCGGTATCAACTCTCAAATATTTTATTGTAGAAAGCTTATACCGTGTCGCTATAACAATAACATTCTTGATGCCGACTTCTCTAATGACCTTGGGACTTATTTGCTGATTCCCTCTACCAAAGATGAAGCCCTGATTTCCAATGGGTGTTACAATAATTTTAGCTTTTTTACCTCTTATTACCTCTAAGATTTTCTTTTCTCCAACATCTCTAGCAATTATTTTCCCGTTTTTTATAATGTCAACGCCAAGTAAGATTTTTTAACGCCTAGAAGGTCCGCAATGACCTTAGTAGTTGTACCAGGACCCAAAATGTAAAATATTTCAGGATCCATATTTTCAACAATGTATCTTGCTGTGGCCATCTTATTTTCCTCTTCATTTGCCGTTAAGGGGCTAGATGTCTTTACACCTTGCATAAGTTCAGGTTCATACGGGACTAGAAGATAACCTTTCAGCTTTGCAGAAAGTACACCAGTTCTAAAAGCATCTTCATCTATATCCATAACTTCTGCCTGCCTTAAAGGAAGTCCCTCAGTTAAAAATTTGATTACAACTTCTGCTGCAGCTTTCGGGTTTACTGCAAAAACTGCACTATGCATTTTTACTCCTGCTGGAACGCCAATAAAAGGGACGCTATCACCAATAGCCTCGTAAATGTCACAAGCAGTTCCGTCGCCGCCGCAGCCGCCGCAAAGAACAATCAAATCTACTTTAAGTTTCTTCATTTCTCTTGCTGCTTGCTTGGTATCTTTTTGCCGATGTTTTTCCTGGAGTTATATTTCCGATTACCATGGGTGAAAACCCGACACTAACTGCTTCGTCCTGACCCATATTATGGGGGTAAGTAATTAATTCTAAGTGTTCTTTTAATGGCAATAGATTTTTTAGGGCTTCCTCTGCTCTTTTGGGAGCAACTGGTTTTGCCCCTAATTTTAGGGCTTTTTTCAAAATAACTTCCTCATCCGTACCTTTTAAGCCCACAACTCCGCCCATTCCGGCTATGGGATTGACGATAAACCCTATCTTTCATGTTTTTTCTTTCATAGTTTCATATCTCCCTTCTTCTTTATAACTAATCATTGCTAGTAGATGAATCAGAAATTTTTAATAAGTGTTAAATTAGTTTAGTTTCGACACGTAAATTAACATTTACCGAGGCCGGGTTAAGATGGCCGAAAAACTAAAGAAGCTTGGAAGTTCATTAAAATCATTGATTACCATACCTAAAGCAAAAATTAGAAAGGATAAACTAATCCTGTATTTCTCACTTACTCTAGTATTCTTTTTTGCCCTATTAATAAGAATTTATCCATATTTCTCGTACGGAGCAATACTTAAGGCGTATGATCCATATTTTCAACTAAAATCAACCTTATACATTATAACTCATGGTTTTTCAGCTTGGTTTAATTGGATAGAGAAACCTCCGAACATTTCAACATGGTACCCCTATGGCCGTAATATGCCTAAAACATCTTTCCCAGGAATACCATGGACAACAGCAACTCTATACTTCATACTTAAGTTTTTGGGGATCGAAATAGATCCAACAGTTCTTTGTTTCTTTTTCCCAGCATTTATGGGAGCTTTAGCATCAATTGCCATGTTTTTCCTCGCTAAGGAGATAAGTGATAGTACGAAGGCGGGATTACTTGCAGCTTTCTTCCTTGCATTTGTACCAGGATATGTTCAACGTACAACTGCAGGTTTTTACGACAACGAAGCAATAGGCATTTTACTAATAATAGCGACTCTATATTTCTTTATAAGATCATTAAAAAGGGAGTCAATACTTTCAGGGGTTATTGCGGGGCTCGTTCTTGGATATTTATCGGCATCATGGGGAGCATATGTGTATGTGTATGGTTTACTAGCTGTTTATGCGTTCTTACTTCTCATTTCGCATAGATATTCCAGATCACTTCTTTTATCTTATACTACAACGATAAGCATTGGTTTCCTTATAGCTACAAGGGTACCAAGACTCGGACCAGCTATATTAACTAAAACTGATCTGCTTCCAGCCCTAGCTATGCTAATATTGTTATTTATTTATGAAGCAATTCCAACGGTGTATAATTCATCAGTAGCTAAACGAATTATAGAGGTTAAGATTCAAAGAAGAATTCTAGGGTACATAATTTTGACCTTCGCTGTAATGGTATCTTTCGTTTTTACATATTCATGGTATACTGGATTTTCTTTTGTTGAAATCCTGGAGAAATATATAAAGCCTATAAGTGGAAAATTCTTGACGGTATTAAATCCTTTATATAGGGAAAAAGCGCGTATAATAGCTTCAGTAGCAGAGCATGCAGCCACTTCATGGTCTGAATTCTACTTCAATCTACACATTCTCTTGTTTATATATCCACTTGGAATATATTTTTCGTTTAAACGTTTAAGAAATGAAGACATCTTTCTTATAGTTCTGGGGTTAACGGCCACATACTTTGCTGGATCAATGATAAGATTAGTATTAATACTTTCGCCAGTAGTCTGTCTTCTTTCAGCATATGCCATCGATCAAATCCTCTCTCCATTTGTAGGCGTCTTGACAGAAATACGTGAAGGTATGCCTTTGGCAAGACGGAAAAGAGCGAGGATTTCAGGTATTGTCGGCACAGAATATACGATTATAACTCTAATTTTCATCGCATCATTACTTATCATAACAACATATTATGGGGCCTATGTTTCGTCAAAATACATGGCCGGGGTAGAAATGTTACCTAACGGGGAGCCAGATTGGCAAGAAACTCTTATGTGGATGCGATATAATCTACCAGAAGATGCGATAGTAGCTTCTTGGTGGGACTATGGATATTGGATAAACACCGTGGCCAACAAAACAACACTGGTTGACAATGCAACCCTTAACAGTACACAAATCGCATGGATGGGGGCAGCATTTGCGCTAAATGAAACAGAAGCGGTAAAGATCTACAAACGATACAACGTAACGCATGTGCTTGTCTTTTTCGGATACTGCTACCAAGGACTTGGTGGTGACGAGTTTAAGTGGCCATGGATGGTTAGAATCGCGGAGGACCATTTCCCAGAGCTAATAAATGAAAGTCTTTACGGAGAAATCACCAATCCAACTGGAACACTACTTAACTCTACAATCTATAAAATGCTTTTCTACGGGGAACCTGATCGTAGTAGTAGGTATTGCGGATACTTGATAGATTTCATACAAAGAAATAATTTGGCTGACAAGTACCTGTTTTACCGCTCGGATCCCTACGGATACTTAACTTTAATTGTCGATCCGGGACACTGGACGCTTTTCGAGAAAATATTTAAGCCAGCTTACTTTTCGAGTAACCGATTTGTTAAGATATACGAGGTGAACTATAGCATATTGGAAGCAAGGATGGAAATAGTAGAGGTTAATCCGTATGCTAATGGACTGTTTATTATAAAAGTCAATAATACAGGCATTCATGAAATTTCTCTCTCAAAGGTTTATATAGATGGTAAAACATATAGCTTTGAGATTATAGGTGACGAACAAACACTAAAACCAAAAGAAGCAATCGATCTTTTCGTTAATACTGGAAAAAAATGGTTTATTGGTGATAATGTATCAATTAAAGTTATAGCAGATGTTCCGGAGTATCCTGGCTACAGAATTTATAAATCCGTAAACGCCAATATTCTTGAAACTCCTCAGATATCTCTTGATATCGATGAAACAAGGTCTATAGTTTATGATAACGGTATAGGCTTTATTCGGGTTAAAAATATTGGAGGCTATCCAGTTACAGTTGATTCTATTAAAATAAACTCAACAGAGACTGTTTTTAATATATTTAATGGTTCATTAGCGATTTTCCCGCAAGAGGAATCGGTTTTTGTAATAGACCTAGGTTTCAACGAAACTTCAAAACTAAAGGGACTAACGGTGGCAGTAAACGTAACTTATCATCCAGTAGGTGCCCCAAACAGAACATTAACAACCACCGCAAATGTCAGCGTTGCTCCAACTCCATCACTTATTCTTCACGTCAAGAGTGCAACAGCATATACTAACGGAGTCGTAACCATAACAGTTGCTAATCCCATGGATTTGCCGCTGAATATCAGTAACATTGCCGTTAATGGAACTCTTTACAGTTTTGAGACAGTTAGTGGAAGTTCCACGCTAAGTAGTGGTGAAACTGCTGTACTAAAGGTGAGTACAGGTCTTGTTCTTAACGTTTCACAGATAGTGAATGTTACAGTGTATTACAATTTCAGCTTTGTACCGCGGTGGTCGAACAAAACTTCAGTAACAAAGGTCGCGGTGGTACCTTTTGCCAATATTAGTGCTAAAGCATTTACAAATGGAACAGTGATTATAAATGTTACAAACCTTGGCATAGAGCAGCTAGAAATATCAACAATTAAAATTAACGGTACAGTTTGCGAATTTAATGGGTCGACCATTATATATCCGGGGAACTCAACTACACTAAAAGTATTCAATTGTACGTCGGTAATAGGTAGTAAAATAATAATTATAACAATTAATTTTGCAAAGGGGTATACCTTAGAAACCAGGGTTATAGTTCTGGATTAAAACTATATCTCAATTTTTGCTTGTTTCCCCATATTTTATTAATTCACGTTTTAGCTTTCTTCTATATTCACCGTATGGGTCAAGAGGAGAGAATTTAGGCGGATAAGGGGACTTAAGTGGCCCGCCACAATACGGGCATTTATCTTGTTTTAGCGTGTAATTTCCGCATTTTTGACATTTACGTAAAAGCTTTCCCAAAGTTTTCACCTAGGTTCTCTTTTAAATTCGCCTTCTCCTCCTTCCTCTTTAATTACAGTAAGTGCAGTATCTATCACTTTCTTTAATACTTCCTCTGCAGTTTCCCAGTCCTTTGCTTCTACCTCTACCCTCCATCTTGGAGTTCCAGCTAAATATATATCAACTTTTACCCCGTTTCTTATATTTTCACCAGCTTTCATGGCTTCCTTTAGAGTTTTTTTAATTGTTTCAACTCCATTCGGCTTCATACATCTTAACGTGAGTATGCCTGAGATCTTTACTTTTGGTATCTCCACGTACATTTTTGCCAATTCAGTTAATACCTTTGCCCATTTTTCATCTACACCGGCTTTTAAAAGCGCGTCCTGTCCTTCTTCCAATGCAGCTTCAAATCCTGCATATATTTCGCCGAATGCATCCTCCATTTTCCACCCTGCTTCTTCATAAGCCTCATCAAGAGTTTTCCCTAGCTTCTCAGCTGCTAATAAAAGTAGATTTTCAGCTTTTTGAGCTCGTTTCCACTCAGAGATTTTTTGTCTCTTCCATTGGTCCGTTACTCGCCTTAAGGATAAATCTATATGACCTCTAGTTTTATCTACTCTTAGAACTTTAGCAACCACTTTTTGCTTTTCTCGTACATAATCTCTGATATTACGCACCCAAGTGCTCGAGATTTCACTAATGTGAATGAAGCCTTCTTTACCGTTGTATTCGTCTAGTCTAACGTAAGCTCCATAGTGCTCGATACGAATTACGGTTCCAATTACTATATCGCCGACTTCAGGCCATTCTTGTCTTTTCCTAACCATAAGTACTTCCTCCAATATGGGTATCCTTAAGGGAACGATACAACGTTTATAAAAAGTATTTAAAAATGTTGAGATGATTCTGGCAGCTAAAAACGTTATCAACTTAAATCAATAATTCAGTTTTAAAATGTAGGAGCTAACGTGGCTATATATGTTACTTTTAGGTAAAGGGAAAAGCTAAATTACAATTTAAATTTCTTTTATCATCCGAGTACTTTAATGATTTTAGCCTGTATTTTTGCCTTACCTCCACTGGGTACCGCAAGTATACGATTGCAAACTAAACATCGAACTTTGGTACTTGCACAGCCAAATATGACCTGTTCATTACCGCAATCTGGACATGAGACTTTAACAAACCTCGACCTTGGTTCTGGGATCAATAAATTTTTTCGCCCCATATACGGTCCTCCATCCTACAACAGTCTTTAAACTTGAAACTTCTTATTTAAAATTTATGAAATATCGATGGCAAAGAGGATTTATGTACATTTATATAAAATTAAACAAGTTCTATGCCTTTAATTCTAATTCCCTTTTTATGAATAATATACCCGCATTCCCTGCACTTGAGCTTTAATGTTTGTTTCTTAGTCGATTTAACCAATTTTTTCTGCACTGGTTTTGGTTGCGAGCCATATCCCTTTTTCTTTCTTTCATACCTTCTTCGACCTTGGGATAATTCTCTCTCAGCTCCCTTCTTGTAGAGTGACACCGAGTGAATAGTGTACGTGTTACATTTCGGACAGTATGTTCTTATTTGCTTTGGAACCTTCATTTAAATCGCCTCATGTACCTAAAAGTTACATACTTCACAGCGAGTTTCCCCTTTTAACCTTATCCCATTAACTGCCTAAGGTAAGGAAATCAAAAACATGGTACCTATAAAGTTATCCCCTTTACGTAATAATACGCACGTCTATAATTTTAGCCATTTTTTTCCTTATTAGGGTTTCAGAGTTTTTCCTCGGTAACACCACAATATCTCCCTTCTTGAAAGGTCCATATACTTTCATATCAGTTCCAACAATAGCTGGCAGATTTTCAAGAATTCTCACGGCAACTCTTTCGCTTTCTAATGTTTTTATTTTGCTCTCTCTTATAGTTTCTTTTATTTCAAGAGCTTTCCCTTCAAGAGTACGAGAGATAAATGAATAAAAATTCCTTAAAGCATCCATTAAGGGGTTAAAAAATTTCTTTTCGTCTGGATTCAACTTACTTTCGAATTGTTCTTTTCTCTTTAAGATATTTCTTAGAATTTTTTCTAAGCGTAAACTGCACAAGTCTTTAATGATGAACTGTATGTTTTCTAATTCTAATTCAATGACTTTCAATTCAATACTATTTAAATTCTCATAATTTAGTCCTGCTTTAAGCTCGCTGATGTATCTACTTACTTCTCTATAAAAGTCCGGAGGTAGGTCTTGCAACTCTTCCTCCTCATTTTCTTTAAGCCATATCGAGAACAGCTTTTCGTAATCCATTTATGGTAGCTCCGCAACATCTTTAGCAAGCGTAAACACAACGGCAGGAAGGGGTAATTCTACTTTTTCCCCCTGTTGATAGGGTCCAAAAAGTTCATCCCCTATTCTAAACTCTGGACAATATTCCCTAAAAATTACTTCCTTTTCACCTTTAAAAACAATTGCATCTTTAAATGGATCAAAGCGTTCTAAATCTGTAACCGAAATCGGAGTTACTTTAAAACCAGTTGAACCATGTAAACTATATTCAAGTCTAATAAGTCTATGAACATCTACGCTCACAGGCTCGTCCACTTGAGCAGCCATTCTTTTTATGGCCGCTAAAGCGATTTTTTCCCAAATAGAAATACCTATACCATGTAAAAAATCCCATTTTGAGGGAGTTGAACTTAATGCGTCTACAAGTCTTTCCCTATTAGCCAACAATATTTTGATTTTTCTCTCCGGTATACTAATACTTCTTAAGGTATCTTCTAGATCAGAGCTTGAAAACATTCTGATTATGGATTTAACTAAACGTTTCCCCCAACCTTCACTGGTCAAATCGGGACCGATGAGAAATTTACGTCCATCAGCAGAGACTTCAATTAAACCTAAATTCTCTACTTTTATCCCAGTTCCAGTTATATAATTAATAATTTCTCGTCGCCCATCGCTACTTAATTCCCTTACGGTCTCATTATCTACGTGCACATGATAACCACGGTGTCCAGAATATACAACCTTAACTTCCTTTTCTGAAACGCCAAAATCGTCGAAGAGAAAATCTAAAAGTTTAAAAACCTCTTCTTTCGCGGAATTAAGACATTGATCACATATCCATGACACTTCATCAATTCTTGTTGATTTACAACTTGGACATTGGGCAGGTTTTTTCCCCGTACCTCTGATTCCACAATCTATGCATATCCATCTATCGTGAACTTCTTTGCAAGATGTGATCAGATGATCAGCATCAATGTCAAATATCAGGTCAGCACCTACCCAACCCTTCCCTTCCATGCTTTGAGCTTCAGGATCTAAATAATAGGCTGCAGATCTGTAAGCATTTTTCGGCGCATTTTTTCTGAGAAAGGCTAGAAACTCCGTTCTGTTATAGAAGGTTTTATGTCTGATCATTCCTTCTTTATCCCAGAGCATAAAACCGAACTCCCTTTTACTAAATTGAGGAGGTGGCGGTATGTCGTTCTCTCTGTAATAAGCCCCAAAGAGACTTTTCAAAAGTAAGATCGTTTTGGCTTCATTCTTCACTTTCACTACGCCTCTTTCCACGGGCATACAACATTCTGTTATAAAATATAAGCGGATTTTTGATTTTCCCTTCAGAACACCACCTATGTGCAGGTCTACAAATCCCATAGGTTTTTAATGTATCACAATTATGAGCTGTATAACCCTTGTTTCTGGCATGTCTAACATAGTATCTTGTCCTTTCTTCACTGAAATCTGGCATCTTTCGAAACAAATTCACGATTTCTTCTTCCCCTTTCCCGATATTTAACATAAAAAACATAAGAAATAATCTCTCTACATGGCTCAGATTTTCCCCCTTTTCGGTTCGCTCAAGAATAAACTGTACACATGGAGGGTAAATACCCCCTGACACTTCAACTCTTATTGGAACCTCTCTTATAACTTCCTTCTTATACTCTCTAACTAACTCTTCTATTTTCCTAATAATTGACATCATTTTTTCCGGTAGCTCTATGAATCTTTTCGGAATCTTTCTTTCTAATACTCTTTCTTTAAAGGCTTCTGCCATTAATCTAGCTAGTTCACGTTTAGTTAATCTAACATAACCATTTGCAACCGGATGATTACACATTTTCCATGCTATGTCGTGAAAATGAACCGCGACACTTAGGTAATCTTTGAAATGTAGCTTCCATTCATAATACTTAATACCTATCCTCTTTACCTCATATATCAAATCCCAACCACTCTCACTTACGTTACCGGGCGTTTTCGCAATTTCCAATATTTTATCATTGCTTTCTCCCTGCAAAAATCGACCAACTCTCTTCGAAAAAGCAACAGCAAATCGACGTCTAAGCCATTCATCACCAATAACATCTATAAAAAGTCTAACAACAGGGAATGCCAAAATTTCGGTTTCAACATCGCTGGAAACATAAGTGTAAATTCCTCTCGTAATAATATCTTTAAGTATTTGATATGCTCTATTTGCAACACCTGGAAGTTCATCAGCTAAAGTCGCAACATCAATATTAAATTGTTTAACATATTCCCGTGCAAGTTCAATACTTGGGTACTTAGCTAAATCTTCTTTAGTCAACATACTACATCAAATGAAATAAATGGTTTCAATTTTAAAACTTTCCTAAGAACTATTCGCCTTCGATTCTTGGAGCTAAGAAGTAGCTTACCCTACCTCCACCAGGAAGGTTAAAATCCATCCGAAGAGGCATATCCGTAGAAAGTTGAAGTTTTACAGTATCAGCAGCTTTTGCGACCTTCATCATATCAGCAAGGTAATTTAGAGTGTATGTTGCAGAAGCTTCTTCTGAGGTTTGAACGTCAAGAAGCGCTTCAGAATCTTTGCCCATTTCTACTACAACTTCTCCAAGATCGCCTACAGCCCTAAAGGTTACCTTATCGGGTTGAATTGTAATTTTCACGTGATCACTAGTAACTGCAGCATCTTTTACAGCTTCTTGTAGAGCATCAGCTGTAACAATAGCGAACGCTTTAAATTCCACGGACGGTTCAGGTAATTCTTCAGCAGTAATGTCAAGTAAGTGAATACTGAAAGTTCTTACGGTTTTCCCTCTTAATTTTAGTTTAAGTCTTTTTTCTACTTCTTCGTAGATCATTTCCAAAGTATCTCCGCTCCTCGCCCTCCTCATAACTTTCTTCATTTCATCAAGATTTACGCCTAGCAGAGTTTCTTGATCACATTCATATTCATCAAATGCATCGCTCGGTAATGCAAAATCCACCATAGCAACATGCGATGGATCCATAGCTCTCATACTTAGCCCATCTGGCTTAGCAACAAAATTTGCTTCGTCAACGAGAGTTGACAATGCATCAACTATGTAGGTCCAAGTTTTTGCATCTGAAAGTACTGCCCTAAACACAATTTATCCCTCCTCTAAATGTTTAGCTTGAACATTTTTAAACTTCTTTTTCAAACTATATACTTCTTTATAAAGATCAAATTTTAATTTATCCATATCCTGAAGTAATTCGGCATCTATTTCAATCTCGCCATCTGTTCTTATAGAAACTTGCCCTATCACCCTTATTAACTTTCCAGCATGTAATTTATGGGATGTTCGAACTTTAACACTACCACTGCCATCATCCAGAATACACATACCAGGTCTAGACTCTACCACCATACCAACTATTCTAACACGCCTATCTTCAAGCTTTATCTCACTTATCCTCCTATTAACAGCTGGAATTCTCCTGCTCAAATATTTTCCTCCAAATATTTGTAGCAATTTTCTCTGCGCTTTTTAAATTTTGCAAAGAACGAAAGACATAGTTCTTAGCATTAAACCTACTAGGAATACGCTCATAGCCTTCCTCCAAAATCTTCACAGTTTTTCTTAGGATTCTATATAGAGCTTCAATCTCATAAATTAGCATGTTATATCCCTACTAATATCTCCTCCATGTATGTCCACATTTAGTACATTTATAAAAAGTGGTCATAGCTTCATCAGCCCTTCTGGTCTGAAGTTGCCAATAGTAAGCACGGTCATTACTGCATTTCGGACATTTTACCCGAGCAATAGGCAAAGTTCTAACTTCTTCTTTCACAACAACCATTTCATCACGAGGCCCATGGGCTATGTGATGAGCAATGCGATATTCGCCTTCTATCTCGCTCTTATCTACTTTTTTGACGTACCCGCAAGATTTGCAACGAAGAACAGTTTTTCCTTCCTCATCCACATCTGGCATTAGCAAGGCACCACACTTGGGACAAAACTCCATAAGATCTCCTCCAAAAAGATGAATGTACATCGTTAAAACGCATTATAATTCCTTTTTAACTTTTCGCATAATCAAAAACGTTTCAATTTTAGGTTTTATCTCCTCAAGAAGCTTTTTAAAGGCTCTAACTGCAGCAATTTTCTCTAAGCTTTTATTACTAAAATCATCTCGCTTCATCTCATCTTTCAAAAGCATAACTGCGTTTTTAATATCAAAGATACCCATGATCCATGCATAAGCTAAAAGCGCCTCAACCGCGTCTCCTCTACTATGTTTATCACTTCTTTTAGGTAAGAGTTTGAGCAAAGATGCGTTTTCTAAAGCTTGAGACAACACAGCGTCCGAAACTTTCCAAGCATCCAACTTCCCCAAGATAAGAGATTTAGCGAGTGAATATATGAAATTTACAAGTGCATCTCCAAGCTTAGCTAACCCTTTATCCTGCGCAATTTCCCTCAAAGACTTGTAAGAGACCCTAGAAAAAATTGCATTGCATATGATTTGTCTTATATCGTTCATATTATTCATGATGTGATCCCTTTTAATGATCTAAGAAAAGCTTCACGAAAACCTTCAGCCATTTCCTTAATTTTTTTAGCAGCTTCAATAACAGCATCAAGGGGATCTTTCTTTCCATTCGTCCTGACATACATCTTAGGTTTGCCGATAAGTGGATGTTCAATTCTATAACCAGCAAAGGTGACGTCTTCATCTTCAAGCAAAACCTTTCTAAGCAAATTACATAGAGTGTGACCCTCACCTTCTAACTCAAATTCCAACTCCTTATCACTTATTTCTAAAATTTTTATTTTCACCACTAAGAGCCTCCTTTATAAGTTTTTTACATGTTTCATCTGGTGTGGCAACCAATCCGTACCGGTTGTTACCTAAATATTTAATTAGACCCTTTGAAATAGCCACTTTAAGGAGATTTTTATGGTCCATACCAGTTATAATCGTTGCCATGCACAAGATCTTTCTTATAATTTTCGGTCCAACATCCTGTATTTCGTCGATCAATTTTCGGTACTTGCGAGCAAGATTTATTACTTCTTCAAGCTCAACATCTGTCCTAAGTAGGGTGTCTTGAACATTGCCTTTATAACCCTTTAACTCCAAGATTTTCCCCAAATCCTTAATAGAGACAGTTACCTGACTCTTTTCAGCAATAAGAGAAGCATCATACTGGTACATACCATCCTTATTCTTATATAGGGCATTTTTAATTTTCCTGTAAATACTCTTGATCTCGTTTAAGGCAATCCTAACGTGATCCTTTGAACCGTAAATTGTAAGGCGAATCTTTCCCTTTTCGTAGCGAACATAGGCGTTAAATGGTCGTAAATGTTTACGTATTGCTCTTAATACTTCCATCGCTTCACGATCGCTTTTAACATGTAAAACCACTTCTCTCTTAAGATTCATGCCCGTCTACCTTTTATACTCCTTCTGTAATCTATAGCCACTTTTCTTGTCTCGATACGATCGCAATTTGAACATCTAAGCTTATCTTCGCCCTGCTTCTCTAAAACACCGCCACAAAATGAACAAAATGCCAGAAGAACACCAAACTTCCTGCCAATAGTTGATAACTGTATTGGAACTGTTGCCTTTATAACCCTAGCCCTAATAACGTCACCAACTCTGTAGGCATCTGGCATAACATTTGTGAAAGCTCTACTAACTTGTGAGATATGAATAACTCCTGTAAAAGGAGTTGAAATTATAGTCTTATTAATTTGAAAAATCTCTACCGAAGCCATCTGACTTTGAACATGTGAAACCTTACCCAGAACAATGTCACCAACTCGAGGCATCAAAGGTTTTACGATTCCAGGCTTATAAACTTTAATTTTCTTATCTAAATGATCTATTAATACGAAACCGACTGATGCCGCATAAACTTCACTATTTTCTTCATAAGTTCCTTCACCGGGAACAAACTCTTCGATTGTCCCCAGTCTATCGCCTGGTAATACAAAATCTCCAGTCTTTATTTTCTCCATATTAAATACCCCCCTTAACAATTCTATAGAGATCAACTTTAACTACATGAATACGTTTCCGATGGAACGGGAAGACTGGGCGAAGAGGAAGATCCATACAAATTATCACATCAATCCTACCACCATATTTTTTAACAAGTCTCCTAATAAACTTCCTACTTTCTTCATTAGATTTGTGTAACGAATAAATTACAGACCCGATTTCTAGGGCCTTTACAATAAATTTTCTATCTGCACCACGCCTCTGTACGCCAAAAGGTGGATTTTGAACCACCACGTCACATTTACCACTCAAATGTTCAACGTCACCTAATATCCACTCAACCTTACTTACCACACCAGCAATCACAGAATTAATACGAGCAACTCTTAAGGCTTTTGGATCTACATCAACACCAATCACTCTACGAGCACCCAAAATAGCAGCCCCAATAGCCAGTCTTCCAGTACCACAACCCAGATCATAAACAACTTTCCCTTTAATATCTCCATAAACATAACAAGCAATAAAAAGAATATTAGCAGCAACTCTAGCTGGAATAGTATACTGTTCAAGCAGCACATGGGGATCAGGATGTCCTCTTAACTTTTCAAGTAGCATCTCCAGCTTTTTACGAGGGAACATGCAATCACGACCACAATACTAAAATCATATAATTTTGTAGTGACCAAAACATTACAATTAGACTCGGAATATCCTTTCTTCTTTCCGCAAGAGACGACAGGAATGGGCTTTTCTCTCAATTGCAATCAGCAAACCTGCACACCCATATATATTAATCTCGCCGCAGTGTATAAAAATTGCTGATTCTGCCATGTTGCACATAGATAAAACGAGTAAAATTCAGTCATCCCTGAGCATGTCGAAACGACATCCAGAAACCTTTGAAACGAGTAAAAAAGCAGGAAAACACTCATTCATTCTTTGCGTTTGTAAAGCATACCCTATTCTTGCTAATTGGAACCGACAAAAATACTCAGCAATCGATGGTTTTACCCAACACAACAAAATAAAATAGGAGTGGTTCATTCATTTTGGAACCACACAGCATATTCCAAGCTTGTGCATTGCGTATTTAATTGGAAGTCTATGTAGTAGACATGGGTTCCAGCAGGTATGGTGATGAAATAGGCATCGTAAGCCGTTGGTAAACGGAACCTCCACACAGACCCTTGTACCCACGTCTCATAGCTATTATAAAGCCATGACTCGGTAAATGTGAAGTTTGTATTCTTCAAATAACTCATCGAATTTCTTGTTACTTCTGATGCTCCAATCAGTGTAAAGTTTATGTACAATCTTACCCTTACCTCAAAACACACGACAAAAACCTTAAAACCCGACCATGATCATGTTACCAGAATTACACAATTGAAATTTAATGTGTTAAACCATTTTCCTCCGTGTTTTGCGTGAATACCTCCGATAAAAAACGGTTTAAATGCATGCGGAACATCAAAAAATCATCATCTAACGGGTTTAAGTGCGTGCAGTTTTAACTGCGTAGCAAAATAATTCGCAATCTAGGGATTACGCGGTTCTCGTAGTTTTCGGAGTCAAGGAAAATCCTTTCAACCCGTACTTGCGGGTACCTTTGCCTTATAAATTCCACAACGGTACATGCCTTCCCGATTAAATTTCCCTTCGCTGCGACAACTGCCTTACCACTTCGACTCAGTCTTTCAAGGACAGCATAAATATAGTTACGTAACGGTTTCTTTCCGATCACAACCAAGTTACTGTAGAAATTCCCGCATCCTCGCTGCAGCATTTTTCACTCGAGCCTCCACTCGCTTCCAAAATACTTCCCTCAACTGTATCCATGCTGAATGCACTCTCTCAAGAATGAAAAAGACAGGCTTTTTAATTTCCTCCATGTTCACCACCTTAGCAACTCTTTTATGCGCTGAATTATTTGTTTGAGTTCTTCTCTCGTTACCCTATCATCTGCTACGGCGTCATCAAGCGTGTCTATTAATTTCCTGAAATCGTGGAATTTTTCTTTTAGTTTCCCCCATTGTGTAGCGAATATAGTCGTGACAACCATCAATCCAACTTCAAGAACTGTCCTCCAATCAATATTCATCCGTCTTCACCCCCTCAGGGATCTATACTCAAATTTCTCTTTTTCCTGAGCCTGTTCAACCCTTTTCTCCTCGATCTCAACTCTCTTTTTGGCTACTTCACCTAAAGATTGGATGAAACCAGCAATTGCATTACGTATAGGAAAGTTGAGTATTTGCACTGGTCTCTCAACAATTTCTTGTCTTTCCTCCGTCGGTTGCTCCACTACCACTCTCTCCGTCTTCTGTGTCGGTGTTTCCACAGACGGAGAGAGTTGTGGCGTCATTTCCCTAAATCTCCTTCTGAGTACAGGAATGCCGAGTGCTTCTCTCAAATCTTCAAGTACCTTCCTCGTTTCAATAAGAGACCTTCTCACCTCTTCCATTTTCATTCCTCCACTACAAGTTCTTCGGGAAGAGATTTGTAAACAGATGAGCGTGAAGATTCGCTCTCTTCAAGTTCGGGACGAATCCTCCCCGTAATGAGACTTCGTGCTAAATTAAAATACTCCCTAATTAGTCCAGTCAATTCGCGGATTGCGTCGGAAATCACGGTATATTGATTATGCACCCTAATAGTTGAGTTTTTAAGATCTAAAATTTCCCTTCTTATTTCCTCAAGTTCACGTTTCCTCTCCCGTTCCTCAAGTTCTTTACGCAGCTGTTCGTTTTGCTGCCTCAACTCCTGTATTTGCTGGAGTAAAAACATGTTGTCATTGGAGGAATTAACATTTTCCTTCATACTTTTCTGATATTCTGCCAATGCGCGTATCAATTCGGCAGTTTCAGAAACATTAGTCCTTCTCTGTGGTTGCGGATATTCGTAGTAGCCGTATTCAACTTGTTCACGCATAACCGGCCTTATCCCCAACTTCTGCATCAAAGATGGTGGAATTTTGATATTTCGAAGGTTGCTCCAACTTTCAATTATGATTTTCCTCCGTGAAAGACTGACACCTAAATCTGTTAGTGCTTCGTTAAGCTTTTCTAAATTATCCAAACCATACGCTCTCAGAAATTCAATTGTTGCATTCGCATCCCTCTCAGATAAGCCGAAGGTTATTAGAAAATTCTTCAGTTGCGTCTCGGCGTCTGGAACTAAAGCTTCCCCTTCCTCGCGGATTGGGGGAACCTTCGTTACCTTGACTTCTTTCTTGGTTTCTTTTGGTTTTGCAGATCGTTTATGTACTCTAATTGAATGCATCTCAAGTGCCATTTCACTGTCAAATTTCTTTCCACAGTGGGGACAGACATATCGCTGGGACTGGGACTCTGGTCTATCAACATCGGAGACATCGACGCTGTCATCAACGCTGTTGTCACGTCGATCGACTACGATATTATTATCGTCCCCTACCTCTCGATGATGACGTTGACGTTGTTGTGGGAGTTGTTGAAGACTAGAAACCATGTCAATTTCCTCCATGTCTTCTTAATGGATATCTTAGACGCTCAAGATAGTCCTTGAGCCCTTTAAAGTCCCTATTTGCGAGGTAGAAAAGAACAGTTTTCCACTTGTCTAACTCTTCAGTCAGTTCTTCGTCGAGTTTCTTTGCCCGTTCATCTATTTCCTTCATTTGCCTCTTGTACTGTTCTCCGTCGATTTGTTTCAGCAATCGATTCAGGATTGTAAATATTTTCCTAATTGCAGTGTCCTGCTGTACAAAAAGCTTCGCTAAAAATATAGTATCTAGCTGGTTTCTAACCAGAAGTTCAGTGAGAACCGTATTGAAATCTATGCTTTCTCTCATCAGTTCTCTCATGACTGCCTGTCGAACAAAATCAGATATGGTTAGCCCTAGACTCTTGCAAAGGCTTTCCAATTTTTCTCTCGTTTTTTCCTCCAATCTGAATGTTATGATTCGACTCATCTCAACTTTCCTCCAAGATATATATTTTTGTTTAAACGAACATATATATCATCAACCATCCTGCTCATTGTATGACAACAACAATAATTTTATAAACGCTTTTAAAAATAATTTTCAAATGGAATACAGCTAATAGAGGTGATGTAGTGTGAAAATCACTACACTCACCATTTCGCTCAGCAGGGAGATGTATGACCAGTTGGAAAATCTTCGCAAGAAACTTGGTTACGCCAATAGAAGCGAATTCGTCCGCGCTATAATCCGTGCCTGGATGAACAGAAACCCCTACATTGAACCCAAAAAGAAGGAAGAACAAATCACTGCACTCGGGAGAGACCTAGATAGTATTTGGAACACGGTGGAGGGATAAAAGTTGAGTCAAAGTTATCGACGGTTGGGGCACATTATAAGAAGTGAAGAAGAGGAAGAAAATAGAATCCGTAAAAAAGCACTGGAACTGCTTAAATCCCCCATGTTTTTCTACGAACTAGGCAAATTGCTCGAAAAAGGATGGGTTCTCCAAAGAATAAACAGACCAAGATTTGTTTTGGGAGAAGAACAAAACAAGAGACTGCTACCGTTGCTAATACTAGGGGTAAAAAAAGGCTATACGGGATTAATCCAGTTAGTTGGTGAAAGTGGCACGGGAAAGGATACTATGGTCAGACTAAGTTTAGATCTACTCCGAGAAGCAGTAAAGTACATTGAAAGAGGTTACATCACTCCAGCGAGTCTTAGATACTCTCAAAACCTAAGAGACGTGGATCTACTCTATGTTCCCGACATTGAAAGGATGCAGGGAGAAATAGGCAGGACTTTAAGGTTACATAGGGCGGACGATGGGGGAATAATTTCAGAGTATGCATATATGGATTAGAGAAGTCAAAGGATGACTACTGAGACAGTATACATGCCAATCAAGGGGATCATTACCACTACGAATGTCATGAACATTTCCCCGTCACTGAAAAGTGGAATGTGGAGGTTAGAAACTTCAAGCAGTCCAGAATTAACCAAGAAAATAATGCTGGAGAAGTTACGATTACATGAAGGAAAAAGGAGTGTTTTATCACCCGACAGTGAGGAACTAAAGGTTTGGAGAACTGCATTTAAGATTCTTGTTGAAGAAGTGAACGTTGATCCGAAAATCCCTTACGCTGAGAGGTTAATCGACTTGTTCAATACTGATAGAAGCGAATCCCGAAGAGACCCCGACAAGCTATGTGAACTGATAAAAATCGTCGCAATATGTAGGTATTTTCAGAAGCCAGAAGATAAGAGAGATGAAGCCGACCTAACAGACTTGTACATTGCGTTGAGGTTGGGGAGTAGGGCTATTGAGAGGACGATATTCGATTTAACCGAAGAAGAGAAGTTCATTCTGAAAACGGTTGAAAACGTGTGCGACGGGCAAGATGGAGGAGTAACTGTAAATGAAGTACTTGACCTTGTAGGAAGTTTTCTTGGCTATTCACGGAGGACAGTCTATGAAAAACTGGAAGGTTTGGTGGCAAAGGGATATTTGCATAAGGAAAGGAAGGGCAGGGAAAACGTTTATCACCCAAGAGTCAGGGTGGGAGGAGAACTTTCATTAACTTGCAATGCAAGTTTAGAAAGTGTGGAAGGTGTAGTACAGTACATTAGGGAACGGTTTGCAAACTTGTGGAATTTGCAT
>CAYYZD010000001.1:18827-35242 GCA_964476035.1 uncultured archaeon | reverse complement strand
AGCGAAATCAGAAATCTTACAAGCACTATCTTGGCTAATAATGTAGGATTCTTCACCTATACAAAAAGCTCAACGCACTGTTTAAATTGCAAAAATTCGTTCAAAGGGATCTTAAAGGTTTGCCCGGTGTGTGGCCAAGGGATCGAAAAAATGATATATAACACAAGGTTGACTGGAGCTTACATGACTATTTATGCGAGAAAAGTGAAGCAAGACATCCTAGATTTCATAATTGGGAGTAAATGATAAAGTTAACTTTATCCTATTTTTAGTCTGTTGACTAAGGATTGTTGAAATTAGTTAACGGTCCTTGTTATTCTATGGCTCCTAGAACCAACGCTAAAAGGGCCATTCTAAGGAGAAGACCATAATAAGTTTGCTTAAAGTATCTAGCATGAGGTGTATGGTCAACTGTAAAATCAATTTCTTCAACTCTTGGAAGAGGATGAAGTATAACAAGGTCCTTCTTTGCATCCTTAAGGGTTTCTAATGTAATTTTATAAGAGCCTCGTACCTTTTCATACTCTGCTGGATCAGAAAATCTTTCCTTTTGAATCCTAGTCACATAAAGTACATCAACTTCCGAAATAACATCAGTTATTTTCGTATGCTCGTGGTATGTCACGTTCTTTTCTCTTAAATCGTGTAGGACACTTTCTCTCATTCTTAACGGCTCTGGTGAAACGAAGTATAGGTCAACATCGTATAAGGAGAGAGCGTACGCAAGAGAATGGACAGTTCTTCCATACTTTAAATCGCCAACTAACGCTATTTTTAAACCATCAATTTGGCCTTTTTCACTTTTAATGGTCAGCAAATCCAGAAGTGCTTGTGTTGGGTGTTCTTCAGCGCCACTACCTGCATTAATAACAGGTACGGTAGCTACTTCAGCAGCAAATTTAGCAGCACCTTCCAACGGATGTCTAAGGACAATGACATCACAATAGTTCTCCACAACATGTATCGTATCACTCAGATTTTCTCCCTTTGCCACACTTGAACCTTCAGCACTTGAGAAACCTATACACTCTCCCCCAAGCTTTTTCATGGCAGCCTCAAATGAAAGCCTTGTCCTAGTTGACGGTTCAAAGAAAAGAGTTGCCATTATTTTCCCCTTAAGTAAATCACTCCCCGTCTTAACGTACTTCTCCATCTCTTCGGAAATTTTAAGAATATAGTCGACTTCCTCTCGTGTAAAATCCTTAATGGATACTATATCGCGACCCTTGAATTTCATCTAACCACCATTGCTACATTTCTAAGGAAATTATTATTAACTTTTTTACCAACAATCTTGTGTAAAGGAGGTAAATAAATGAACGAGTCAGAACTTCGAGTACAAAAAATAAAAGATGGAACAGTAATAGACCATATCACACAGGGTAATGCGCTTAACGTATTAAGAATTCTGGGAATAACTGGGAAGGAGGGAAACGTAGTTAGTATAGCTATGAACGTTCCAAGCAAAAAGCTGGGTAAAAAAGATATTGTAAAAATCGAGGGCAGAGAACTTAATCCAAGGGAAGTTAACATGATCGCATTAATAGCACCAAAAGCAACAATTAATATCATAAGAGATTACCAAGTAATTGAGAAAAGAAAAGTTAAACTCCCAAAGGTTATAAAGGGAATAGTAAGATGTATTAATCCAATGTGCGTGTCAAACAATCCTAGAGAGCCTATTGAGCCAGTATTCACGGTAATAGACGAACATCCCACAAAGCTACGTTGTCAATACTGTGGAATGGTCATGACACATGAAGATATTGAAAAACAATTTTAATTAAGTTTATAAATCTCATATGTAAAATATTCCCGCCGTAAAAAGAGATGGTAAAAATGCAAATAGCGGTTATAGCAGACCAAGACACTGCTATCGGATTTAAATTGGCAGGCGTCGGACTAACTTATCCCGTTACATCAATAGAAGAAGCACGAAGAGCATTAGAAAGATTGTCGAAGCGAGACGACATAGGAACAATAATAATAACCGAAAGACTTGCAGATAATCTAAGAGATCTCATAAAGGAACTTTATAAGAAAACATCACTAATAATCGTGGAAATTCCAGATAAATATGGACCAATAGAAAGAGAAGTAGATCCAATTCGTGAATTAATAAGAACAACGCTAGGGGTAGAAATTAAGTTTAAGAAATCTGAGGAAAAAACCTAGAATTAAAATCTAATAGGTGTTTAGAATGGAAAAAATAGGTATTATATCGAGGATTGCTGGACCACTTGTAGAGGCAGAAGGCTTAACAGGAGTAAAAATGTATGAAGTTTGCCGAGTAGGCAATGAAGAGCTAATAGGAGAAGTCATAAGGGTAATTGGAGATAAAGCTTACATACAAGTATACGAAGAAACCACAGGAATAAAGCCTGGAGAAAAAGTCATAGCTACAGGATCCCCCCTATCTGTCGAACTTGGACCAGGCTTGATAGGGCAAATCTTTGATGGAATTCAGAGGCCACTGCCGAAAATCAAAGAAGAAACGGGAGACTTCATAAGAAGAGGGGTAAAAACAGAAGCATTACCAAGGGACAGAAAATGGAACTTTAAACCACAAATAAAGCCTGGAGAAAAAGTAGTTGAAGGAGACATAATAGGCGAAGTACCTGAAACAACGCTAGTCACGCACAAAGTAATGATTCCACCTGGAATCAGAGGCGAGTTGACATGGATAGCACCAGAAGGAGAATACACGGTAGAAGAAGTAATAGCGAAAGTAAAAACGCCTCTGGGCGAAG
Source organism: uncultured archaeon (assembly GCA_964476035.1). Taxonomy (GTDB): domain Archaea; phylum Asgardarchaeota; class Baldrarchaeia; order Baldrarchaeales; family DXJG01; genus DXJG01. Next base: position 32,492 of record CAYYZD010000001.1, on the reverse strand, counting down.
AAAAGGAAATAGCAATGTTACAAAGATGGCCAGTTAGAAGAGCAAGACCCATAAAAAACAAACTTCCTACCCAAGTACCACTAATAACTGGGCAAAGAATAATAGATACACTATTCCCACAAGCAAAAGGAGGAACAGCGGCAATACCAGGAGGTTTTGGCACCGGTAAAACAGTTATGCTACATCAACTTGCTAAATGGGCAGATACCGACATTATAGTTTACATCGGATGTGGCGAAAGAGGAAATGAAATGACAGAAGTATTAGAAGACTTTCCAAAACTAAAAGACCCAAGAACAGGAGAACCATTAATGAACAGAACCATACTTATAGCAAACACAAGTAATATGCCTGTCGCAGCGAGAGAGGCGTCAATTTATACAGGAATAACTCTTGCTGAATATTACAGAGACATGGGGTATGATGTAGCTTTAATGGCAGATTCTACATCAAGATGGGCAGAAGCGCTGAGAGAAATATCAGGTAGACTTGAAGAAATGCCTGGAGAAGAAGGATACCCAGCATACTTAGCATCAAGATTAGCCGAATTTTACGAAAGAGCTGGAAGAGTAGAAACCATAGGATCAAAACCAAGAATAGGATCGGTTACTGTTTGCGGCGCAGTATCACCACCAGGTGGAGATTTCTCTGAACCAGTAACTGTAAACACTCTCAGAATTGTTAAGGTCTTCTGGGCTCTGGATAAAGACCTAGCCTCAAGAAGACACTTCCCAGCGATTAACTGGTTAACCAGCTACTCACTATACCTAGAAAACTTAGAAAAATGGTATGTAGAACATGTAGCTGGAGATTGGACAGAACTTAGAAGGACTGCCATGTGGCTTTTGCAAAGAGAAGAGGAACTCAGAGAAATAGTCCAACTTGTAGGCCCAGACGCTCTACCTGAAAGCGAAAGAGTTATTCTCGAAGCAGCAAGAATGATAAGAGAAGATTATTTGCAGCAAAGTGCCCTACATCCAGTAGATACCTATTGCCCTCTAGAAAAGGCTTATAGAATGCTGAAAATAATTATAAGGTTCTATGAGAGAGCAAAGGAAGCCATCGATCGAGGGGTTCCGATGGAAAAAGTTACAAGTCTTCCGGTACGTGAAAGAATAGCGAGATTAAAAATAGTACCAATTGACCAAGTCGATGAAGTCTTCAGCAAAGTAGAAGAACAGTTAGAAAAGGAATTTGATCAGCTTCTACAAATAGTACCAGCTTGAACAATTAACAGTTATTTTCAAGTTCCCATCCTATCCATTTAAATTTATACATCTTAAGACAATAGATGTAAATGCGCGTGCAAAGATATGGAAATAAAATCGGTAGCAAAATTTTATGACGAAGCATCAAGCCTTTATGATGGATCAGATAGTTTGTTAGATCAACATATGTATAAGGAGTACGAAAAAGAAATAAATTCCCTCGATTTTTCTAAGAAAATTGTTCTGGATATTGGTACAGGAACCGGCTGGCCGGCGCTGGAAATATCCAAACAGAGAAACTCCAAAATAATTGGTTTTGATGTCTCTCCAGGAATGATTAAAATTGCAAAAAATAAAAAGAAAAGAAATAGCATCAGAAACGTAGATTTTATCATAGCATCTGTAGAGCATATACCTTTTAGACCACATATCTTCGACATAGTAACATGTTTGGGGGGAGTTTTAAATCACATTCCCCACTTTAATAGAGCAATTCGTCAAATTAAACAAACCTTAGAAAAAGGAGGAATTTTTCTTTTTGAATTTGACAACTGGAAAAGCTTTGAAACCCTATGGCGAATATTTGGATTTTATGGGATCAGAGAACAAAAAGCTGCCATCAAAGAAATTATGAGGAAGGGAAGGATAAAAAAACTTAATTTCCCATATATAGATACCGAAGGTCTTAAATGGGTTACTAATTACTACTTTGACAGAGATTTCGTAGAAGAAACATTAATAAAAAACGGATTTAAAATATTAAAAGTTCGAGGGGTACATGTTCTAATTCCATTACTTCCACCACCGATAATTGGAAGGATAGAAAAATTATCCTTACTCTACCTAAAAGCTTTGAAGATTTTTGAAGAAAAGTTCAGCAAACATCCATCTTTCCTAAATCTAGGAATTTCGATAATAATGGTAGCAAAGCTAATCAAATAAGAGTTCGTAACCTATAAGTACCATCACGTTTCCCTATAACAAAAATGTAGACCTTTAAGCCTCCATGATATATTTCTCTTTTGTGTAAAATCTTTAATTTAGATTTATCAACAGAAATCTGAATAGCTCTCCTTTTTGGAGTTACAATGCATATAACTCCTTCATCAGCAAGTATTTTTGAGGCAGATGACAAAAACTTGTCATAAAGCTTAGGCACTTCTCTACTCTTTTCTCCCCGCAGTTGACGTATGCCATAAGGAGGATTACAAACGATTCTATCAACTTCCACATTAAAAATTTTATTAAGTTTCGTAGCGTCTCCAACAATAAAATTAATCTTTTCACTTACCCCTGCACAAATAGCATTTAGATAGGCACCCTTAATATTCTGCGCAAATAGGTCAATTCCAAAAAGTCCTAAATTTTTGTACATATGTGCAGCTTCGATAAGTATAGTGCCCCCGCCGCAGAAGGGATCCAATAAAATCTCTTTCTCTCTAACACCAGCAATTTTAATCATAGCGTAAGCAATGGTTGGTCTCAAAGCAGCTGGATGGTCAAAAACTCTATATCCTCTCTTATGTAAAGCCATATCACCCGTAGTATCCACACCTACCATGCATGTATCCCCTACAACATCACAATAAACGATATTTGCTGGATGTTTCAGATCTACAGCTGGTCTTTCACCATAGGTCTCCTGTATTTTATCTATTATAGCATCTCCTCCCACCTTACCTATATCCAAGGAAGTATATTCATGCTTTCCTTCCCTACTGGGTCGGATCCCAAAGGTTTCGTGTGGCGTCAAAAGACTACTAACCTTAGAGCCCTTAATGAGTTCGTAAATTTCATTTAGTCCATCTTTTGTCCTCTTTACCTTACACATACCTAGCAAAACAATTACTTTTTCTATGCTTCTTGCCTTCTCATTGAGAGTTTGAGCAAGTTCGAAAACAGGTGCATTAACTCTAATTAAGATTCTACCTAAAACGCCATAGGGACGAATTATAATTTCTTCCAGATTTTTAAGCAAATTTTTAACTTCCAGCGCAGATACATCTTCAAGACCTGGAACAGTTTTTATTAGCAGATAAGAGCCTTCTTCTATCTTCATTTTAGAGTATACACTCCTGAAACCTTGAAACACGAAGACATTTACCTTAGATCTTTAAGTTGATAATTTCATAACATTAATGATTAAAATTACAATTAAATATGATTAAAATAGTGTTAAGCTAATTAAGTTCATGTCCTAAACATTAAGGATAAACTTAATAAACCGTTGGTGCTACGATTTTTCAGCAACTCCGGAGGGTTACTATTATGCCAGAAAGACCAGCAAAATGTTACGGTAAAATCGATAGACCACCATACACAAGAAAAGAATACATCAGAGGATTTCCACCACCAAAGATAAGGATCTTCGATATGGGAGACCCGAGTGGAAACTTTAGAGTAAAAATAGGCCTTATAGCATTAGAAGACAGGCAGGTTAGACACAATGCTCTAGAAGCGGCAAGAATAGCCGCCAACAAATATTTAACTGGCAGGCTAAGTCGATCAAATTACCACTTAAAAGTAACGGTGTATCCACATCATGTTCTTCGGGAAAATAAAATGATGGCGTTTGCCGGCGCTGACAGACTCCAAGACGGGATGAGAAAGGCGTTCGGTAAGCCTATAGGAACAGCTGCAAGAGTAAGGACAGGACAACGCTTGATGTTTGTTAGAGTTAATGAAGACGATGTTGATGTAGCTGTAGAAGCCTTAAAAAGAGCGGCTATGAAGTTTCCAATGAAATGTAGGGTTGTTGTAGAGGAAGCCCCGCCAGAGATAAAGAAAAGGTTAGGTTTCTAAGTTCCCCATTTACCCGTTTTACTTCCTCTGTCTTAGTCTTTTTATCATGGTAATAGTTCTTCGAAGAACACCCATTAAGGTATGGGCTTCCCTACCGGATATAAAGGCTCTGCCAATAATATTTCGGAAAACCCTAAAGGCTATTTGAAACTTTTCAGATGGATACTCGATTTCCTCTAATAACTTACCAAAAATTTCCAATATCTTATCCTTTTCAATTTTGGTAGCGCAACGATACCTTTCACTTATAGGCTTTTCAAATATTCTAAACAGTTCATAAAATATGATTGCAGCAGCGTGCGTAATATTAAGGGTGGAATATTCCGGGTTTGCTGGTATGGTTAATACCACATCACATTTATTTAACTCTTCATTTGTAAGACCACTACTTTCTCTACCAAAAACTATAGCTATTTTTCCTTCTACTTTTCTCAATATGGACAATTGATCCGGAGATACAGGGATTCTCAGTACGTTATAGTTCCATCCTAGTCTTGCCGTAGTACCAATTACAAAATCTACATCTTTTATAGCTTCTTCAAATGAATCCACGACTTCAGCTGATTTTAAAATGTCCTGTGCATGCATAGCTTTTCTTAAGGCTTCTTTTCCAATCGTTGATTTGGGCGATACTAAAATAAGTTTATGTAAACCAAAGTTTTTCATTACTCTAGCCAAGGAACCTATATTTCCTTCGTTCTCAGCACCAAGAAAAATTACAGCAACTTCCATTTTTCTCACATTTAAGAAGTGTAAATCTGAATAATATCCATATCCTGAAGTTCAAAATCTAATCCAACCTTTAAAACTTCAACTTTTTCGAATTTTCTCCAAACACGTGCAAATTTAAAGTCCTTAATAAACCTTCTATGTATTCTCTTAGCAACATCAGCTACGGTTGCTGGCTTTTTCAGAACTATTGGCTTTTCGCTTACCCCTTGCGCGGGATCCCTCGTATAGACTCTCACAACATCTAACATCTCAAAGAGGGCTTTCTTTAATGTTTCAATCCCTTTACGCCTTTTTGACGACACCGGAACAATTTTAAACATACTTCCAAATTCCTTAACCAACCCCTCAAAGTTACTACTACTTCTAGGCAAATCCCCCTTAGTTGCTATAATTAAGGCAGGCTTATATGTGATACCTCCCTCAAGAACCGTAACAAAATCTTCTAGCGTCACAGGTCCAAATAATTTAACTATAGCATTATAAATGCCGTGATTACGAAGTAAGCTTGTCACGTCTTCTATGCCACAGTCTTTTAAGTAATTACTACCTATAACGTTTATTCCCCCTCCAGGAGTTTTTTCGACCTCAACTGGAGGAGGCTTCATATTAAGGTAAATCTTCCCATTCTCCAATTCTTTTGTTAAGGTTTTCATTTGACGATTTACATCCGCTGTTAAATCGATCACAAGAGCTACAACATCCGCATTTCTAATAACACTAAGTATTTGAGACCCAAGTCTACTTCCACAACTTGCTCCATCAAAGAGGGCAGGAACTTCTACAATCTGAATAGGCACGTCTTCATAGTATGTGACACCAGGTTCTGGACGTTTTGTTGTAAAAGGATAATTACCAACCTCCACGTTTTTTCCGGTTAGCACATTAAGCAGTTCACTTTTACCTACACATGTCAAGCCAACAAGAACTACTTGCCCTGCGCCTTCTTTTCTAACATGAAAAGATACCCCACCTACACTTCCTCGTTTAGAACTTGTCTCCAACTCTGTTTTTAACTTAGCCAGTTTTCTTTTAAGCTGCATTAACAGTTTTTCCGTGCCTTTATGCTTAGGAATAGCGGCAATGTATTCTTCGAGAGCTCTTATTTTCCCTGTTAGTGTTTTTGCCTCTTGATATTTCCTTTGCTTTGCCAGTGCTTCCGGAGGGAGATTTGCAGGCAAAATATAACCCTCCTATCTCCATGCTGTAAGAACTTTAATTTCCTCAAAAAATGGTAATTTTTTTCTCGCAGTTACCTCTATCGAAAACCCTTTTTCTTTAAGTTTTTTAATTGTTAGATTTGGATTTGAGAGACTTGATTGCACAAGCTGAAGTCTTCCGCTGTGTTTTAAATAGTTATCGAATTCTTCTAAAAACTTATCTATAATTTTTCTTCCTTTTTCTCCACCATCCCATGCCCTAGAAAGCCAGTTGTTGGTGTCGTAAGGAGATTTAGGTAAATAAGGTGGATTAAAAACAATTAAATCGAAAATTTTTGTCTTCTTCAATGGCTGAAATAAATTCCCGAGAATAATGTTAATATTTTTAGCTAAACCATTAATTTTCACGTTATATTTCGCACATTTGACAGCGATTGGAGAAATATCGATAGCCACAACTTTTTTTGCTTTCTTTGCCGCAATAATTCCTAAAATCCCACATCCAGTTCCAAGGTCAAGTACAAAATCTCCTTTTTCAACTTGTAAACTATCGGCAAGAAGATATGTATCCTCAGCAGGTTCATATACACCATTAAAAATCTCAAACCTATATCCCCCGTAAAAAGCCATCTTACTATTCTTCATTAAATTCTTCACCAGCCCTGAAGTATATGACATTTGCGATTTCTGCAAATTCAGCCGGGCTCAATGTGTATACTCTCTTTCTGTGGTTTATTTTCCTTTTTTCAAGGATATCTATAATTCTTTTCACTTCTTCCTTTTTTAGTCTTTTTCTAGAGAAAAGAAGATTTAAAGCTTTTTTTAACACTTTATTTCTATAGGAAAATAAGTCTCTGACTACATTTAGAAAGAATCTTTCGTTAACTATTTCAAGTGTTCTTGTTTTCGGTTTTAGAAGCACTATGGCAGAGTCTACCTTCGGTTTGGGGTAAAAAGCGTTTTTTGGGACTTTTTCAAGAATGTGTACCTCAGCCTTGTAATGAACTGCTACAGTAAGTCTACCGTAATCTTTCGTTCCTGGTTGTGCTATCAATCGCTTCGCGACATCCAACTGGTACATAAGGATAGCCAGCTGAAAGGAAGTGTCCAAAATTTTGAAGGTTACAGGTGTTGCTATTGAGTATGGAAAATTTGAAACTATTTTATTGAAATCCGATGGAAAAGATATTTTTAAAACATCTTCACATACTATCTCAATGTTTTCAACCTTAGAAAATCTATCATTCAAAACCTTACATAGTTTCGGATCCACCTCTACAGCATAAACTTTCTTAGCATACTCAGCCAATTTATCAGTTAAGGTTCCAAGACCTGCACCAATTTCCAAAACAACATCATTACAATCTATATTGGCATATTTAATAATCCTCTCAACGATATCGCTGTTTATGATAAAATTTTGCCCTAAATCCTTTTTTGGCCTTATATTATATTTCTTTAATAAAAATAGAGTTTCTTTAAGTAGATTTGTCATTTTTGTACGGTCCGTTGCTGAGGTTTAAATGGACGAACAAAAAGATAATACTTATCTTCGCCTTCTAATTCAATCAATATACGCTTCACTATAGCTTTTATCGGATCTGGCATTTTTACACGGGATGTTAAATCCTTAAAGCTTTCAAAAGGCTTCTTTTTTCTTTCTTCAAGAATCTCCCACATAATTTTTTTACCAACACCGGGTAAAAGCTCCAACTGATGCATTCTCATTGTTATCGGTTGGGCTTTGTTGAAAAAGTCGACAAAGAAGGCCTCTCTTTCTTTGATAATTCTCTCCAAGACATAAGGCAACTCCGCCTTAGCTGCTGCTGTAAGATCATTATAAGTTATTCTTCTCTTAACATGGTCAATTTTATCTCTAAACCCCTTACCTATGTACACCCTTTCATGAAGAGTTATATCTACATTTCTCTTTGGAACTAACTCTAATAGAGTGAAAAAATCCTCTCCTATTGCTAAGACTATCGGCTCCCTACTATATGTTGGCCTACGATAGTCTGGTCTACCTTGTGGTAAATAATCCAACACATATGCATATTCCTCGAACTTTTTCTTAGGAGCGTACATTCCAACTCTCTCAAACTACTTTTTGTATTTTTTAATTACTTCCATCATTCTTTTAAGTTCATCTGATGTAAAAGTTTTAGACTCAGTAGTTAATAGAACTCTAAGCTCATGAACAGTATCTGGTAATATATTGGTTATTTGAACAGCTGTTTCCATTTTTAAACCAAACTCGGAAATTAGTTCATTTACTAATCGTCTCGCTTCTTCAACCGACAGTTTTGAGAATTTAGACGCGTAATCCAGCGTTATTCTCTGCATGTAGTTTAATTCTTCTTTAGCTCTCTCTTCAAGTAACTGTTTTACCTCAGGTAACGTCAAAAGGGTTTCTTTAATAATTTTTTTCGGCAAATACTTCACCTCTATGCTGGTAAAAGATGCTCAGAACGAGCAAATATTATTTTTTCAGCTTTTCCATCTCGGACAGATATTATATATGCCCGGCCACGTTTCCCTATGACAACGCCTGTCTTACCGTGAAATCTAGGATGCGGTTGACCCTTATGGACACTAGGCTCAATTATTATATGCACTCTATCTCCTATCTTATATTCTCTAAGCAATTTACCAATAGGAGGAAGACCTCTTCTTCTAGGATGTTTCCTTAGTAATTTCCTAGTTCTACTTCTAAATCCCTTTGATTTCCTCATAATAGACGCCTCTCACTCGTCGATTTGCTTGACCCTATCAGCACTAAGCAGTGTCATAGTGAAAGCAGTTATGCAAAATAAAAGGTTTTCGAATAATATTATGTTGGGGACTCTACATCTAGTACATCTAGTTCGATACACTTGGCTTGAGTACCTAAAATTTCAGCAACACTCGGGACAGTTCGCCCCTCATCACCCGAAACAAGTTCTTTTACATATAAGCCACCCTGACACTTAATAACCATCTCAAAATGGTTATCATCAAGTCTTTTAGTCTTTACATGATAGATAGCCTTTATACGAACTTTATCAGCTCTTCGGTAAGCAACGCGTAAAGGAGTTCTCTGTCTAACAGTTACACCAGTAAGCATCTGTTCTAATTCCTTTAATTCAGCTTCAGATACTGGTTTCTCTGTTTCCACCAAAACTCTGTACACCTTGGCTGCTATCTGAGACAGCGCCTTCAATTTTCTAACATCCTCTCTCTTCACCCATCTCAATTTTCCTACCTCAATTTTCCCTTTAGCATAATTATTTACGTGTCTTTCCAAGTCCTCTAGCGATATGAAGCGTTTTAGAGGCGCTTTTATCTCAACAATAAAGGGTCTGCCATTACCTAACATCCTTGCATCCAGATCTTCCCTTCCAGCCCCATGAAAAACAGCTTCTTCACCTTTTGTAATTTCCAATATAGGCGTTATTATTAGTTCTTCCACCGATTCTTTATGCCTTTTTCCAGTCCAACTACATTCCTCACAGCCTCTTCCACCGCATTTTTTGCAGGTCCACGTTGTTTGGGGTATACCGCGAATAAGTTTCCTATAGCGTCCATATATAAAAATGGGATTTACTTTTACGTCTATTTTATGTGAAAAGTCTTTAAGTATACGAATTAAAATGACAATGTCCGGATTTTCAAAATCTACTTTTTTCTTCAATCTTTCTTGCAGTTTTTTCCCAACTTCCCTATTTAATTCCCTCTTAATCGATTCCCCGTAAGATAAACCCATACTGGCTCTCAGCTCATCTTCCCTCTCTAAAATGGACACATCTACATGCGATCCAACCAAAAAAGTGTTAAATTCGTATTTTTCCACTTCTTTAACTATATCGTCTATAATTTTATCTATTCTTTGAAAGATACCACCGCAGATGTAACATTTCCAAGACATTTCGCTAGCAATATCTTTCCCCTTTTTCTTAAGTAAATCTCTTGCCATCGAAAAATTGCCATTTACAGCTAGAACCTTTAAAATTTCATATCCTTTTGTATTGTCTTCTTCTAAGAGTCTATGAGCCTCTAAGGTTAATAAAGCTTTAATAGAGAATCCTCTTGTATGGTTATCAGTTGAGGTGCCTAACAAAGCAAAACTACGGCCCAAACAATGATCGCAAACAGGATACCTTTTCAAGATATTTAGTGCTTTTTCTAAAACAACACTTTCTATTGCACTGCCCTCCACATAATTATTTCTTTCTTAAAACATCAATACCAGGAAACCTATGCATTCTAGGAATTCTACGCCTAATTATCTGCTTAAAAACTTTCTTAAATGTAAAGTACTGATCAACAAGTTCCTTAACATCTTTAGTAGTAGTTCCCGAACCTCTGGCGATTCTAACCATACGTGATCGATTAATTATCTTCGGATTCTCCAATTCATCTCGAGTCATAGACTGCAAAATGACCTTCCACTTATCTAATTTTTCTTCAGCAACTTCCTTCACTTCATCTGGCAATTTATAACCTAAACCTAAAAACTCCCAAATTTTCTTAAGAGGCCCCATCTTCCTAACAGATTCAAGCTGATAGTACATGTCCCTTAACGTAAATTTCCCCGTCATAAAACTTTTAACTATATCTTTCTCTGGAACTATTTTAGCTTCACGAATTTTCTCCAACAGCCCCCTAATATCTCCCATACCAAGCAATCTACCAACAAAACGAGGAGGATCAAACAATTCTATATCATCTAATTTCTCCCCAGTACCAATAAATTTTATAGGCGCACCCGTTTCAGCAACTGCCGAGAGAGCCCCCCCACCCCTTGCCGAACTATCCAACTTAGTTACGAAAATAGAACCAATAGGCGTTGCTTCGTGAAAAGCTCTAGCTTGAGAAGCAGCTTGCTGACCAATAGTTCCATCAATTACAAGAACAATTTCATCTGGTCTTATCGTTTCGGCTAAGTTCTTCATTTCCTTCATAAGTCCTTCTTCATCTTTATGTCTACCAGCAGTATCTACAATCACAACTTCATATTTTTCGGCTGTAAATTTTTTAATACCATTTTTCGCAATTTTAACAGAATCTTTACCTTTTGGCTCACCGTATATTGGAATACCTATTTGTTGAGCTAGTTGCGAAAGTTGTTCAAAAGCTCCAGGCCTAAAAGTATCTGCACACACCAATGCAACCTTTAACCCTTTCTTTTGAAAGTATCTAGCAAGTTTGGCAGCAGAAGTTGTTTTTCCACTACCTTGAATACCTACAAGCATAATTACATTGGTTTTTCCAGGTTTAATTCTCGGTGAAACAGGAGACTTACCTAAGAATTTTATTAACTCGTCATAAACAATTTGCACAATGTATTCTCTCCGTGAAATTCCAGGCGGAACCTCTTCAGACAACGCGCGTTTTTCAATGTTTTTAGATAGCTTCAAAACTAACTCAACATTGACATCGGCTTGTAAAAGAGATCTCTGAATATCTCTTATCAACTCTTTAACAACTTTTTCATCTACAAGTGGCGATCTCAACAATTTTCTTAAAGCTTCATGTAAAGACTTTCCTAAATTCTCGAGAACCAAGATACCAACCCCTTTTGGGAGAGTAAACCATACATGAAAACTTCATGCTAAATAAAAACATTATCTTCTATAACAAAGTGGTAAAACAGTTAACATCAACTTCGCCAATTTCAACTACTTTACATTTTTTAAAATTTAGGTTAAAGTTTTAAGCTTTAAGAGTTAAGGATAAAATAGTAGAATAGTAATTTAGTGGTGTAAAATATGGAAGGCAAAAACAAGATAGAAATCGTACAGAAAAAAACAATAAACACAGAAAATTCTAAAATTATACTTGGATTTCCGGAAGTCGGTTTAGTTGGGACGATTGCAAGCATGTTTTTAGTAGAAACACTGAAGATGGAGGAAGTAGGATATCTAAGATCACCGCTTTTCCCACCCTTAATAATTCTCCACAACGGAAAACCGTCTTTTCCCGTCAGAATTTATAGCTATGATAAAATATTCTTAATCTTATCCGAGATACCCATTCCACCCGCAGCCATGTTTCCGCTTTCAGATAAAATAGTCAACTGGGCCAAAGAAAATAAAGCAGACATCATTTTAATGATAGGAGGTCTACCAGTACCAAACAGAATGGATCTTGAAACACCAGAAGTTTTCGCTGCTGTTTGTGGCGAAAAAGCGGAGAAAATAGTTGAACAACTTGAAATCAAAAAGTTAGAGGAGGGAATGATGGTAGGCCCCTATGCAGCAATATTCATGGAATGCTATAATAGTGATATGAATGCTTTGCTCCTATCTGCTCAAGCCTTTGCTCGCTATCCAGATCCGGGAGCTGCAGCATCCGTAGTAACCATATTATCAAAAATCTTGGATGTAAATATAGATATTAAACCGCTTTTAGAAAGAGCGGAGGAACTTAGAATAAGGCTAAGAGATCTTATGAGAACAACTTCACAAACAATGGCTCGAATGGGTAAATCACAAGAACACGGTATTCCACCAATGATGTATGTTTAACCGTGAGGTGAGTGAAATGGGGGAGAAAGAAAAAAGGAAGGATATCTTTGAAAGAATATATGATATGTTCGAAGACATGAGGCAGAGAATTAGAGATACGGTTGAAGAGATTTTTGAAACATTCAACGTTGAGAAACCAATGTTTGATCTAAGAGAAAAATGCTTAGAACCGCTTGTAGATGTTCAAGAAACTGAAGATCATGTTATTGTGATGGTAGATTTACCATGTGTAGATAAAGATGCCATAAAAATACACGCAACTACAGACACCTTAGAAATTCAAGCTAATATGAAAAGAGGTATAAAATTTAGTCGATGGGGTACGGTTCAACGGGAGGTTGAATTTCAAAAATTTAAAAAACTCATAAAGCTGCCAAGTAAAGTAGATCCAAGAAGAGCTCAAGCAAGGTTTAAACAAGGAATATTAGAAATTAAGCTTCCAAAAAGGGTCAAAAGATTCCGCATCGAAATAAAATAAAACATAAAATTTTAACACTGATGTCCTCAGCACTCATAGGGTTCTTCATTAGTTATCAGGTTAGTCCCTTTTCTTCATCGGGCATCGTTATCTAAACTGTCGACTTTACACGAACAATCTTTTTCCTGCCTAATATATCCCAATATTCTACTTGAACACCCTCCGTTATTTTTGACGCAAGTTCTTCTTCCTCGGGCATTTCAGTTTCAAAACATATTTCTGGATTTTCTAAGTCCATAATCATTAAAGGTCTAAGCGAAATAACCTGACCTACACGTTTATTTACCACAGGAACTTCTATCTTAGCATCAACAGGCTTTATTATGCTCCTCTTCACACCGTCAAATAATCCCATTGCGACAATCCTCGCTTTTGCCGCTCCATGCTTCCCCGGTTTACTTTTCTCTAAACTCACTATTTTACATGGTTCTCCATCAATTATAATGTAACTTCCTTCCTTTAAAGTTCCGACACCTACCACTTTAGACGACATTAACATCACCCATGCCTACCTAATTAAGGATTAAACTATTTTTAAAGTTGTTAGTTAATACGTAGTTCTTCATCAACATAGCTACCTAAAAGTTTCGACAAGTTAAATCATTTAATGTATATGTATTAAAAACTGGAAATAAAAGACTAAAAATATAAAAAGTTCAAACACATATTCCAAGAGATTAGCATTTGTTCAACCTTCGCTTCAAAAGTCATGCTAATGGTTGAACTCGATATTTCAAATTAGAAAAATATAAACATATGTTTTAGAAACGGAAAAGCAGTAC
>CAYYZD010000001.1:0-18727 GCA_964476035.1 uncultured archaeon | reverse complement strand
GATATTTCAAATTAGAAAAATATAAACATATGTTTTAGAAACGGAAAAGCAGTACTATTTTGTGATTAAGTAGGATTGTTAAAGACCAACTTTAGCACAAAAAGGTGAATGTTCATGATTAAAAAAGTAGCTATTACGTCGCGTCTAGATAAAGCTGAAGCCATCAAACTAATTGAAAAAATAATAAACTATCTCCAAAATAAAAACGTGAAGGTTATCTTAGATAAAGAGCTTTTTAAAAAAGTTAAGTGCGATGTTAGTTTTCAACCATTAGAGGAGGTACATGTAGATCTAATAATAACAATTGGAGGGGACGGAACAGTTCTGATGACAGCAGGCCGCCTTAAAAAGACATGCCCAATATTTTCAATTAATATGGGTACTTTAGGGTTCTTAACAGAGGTTAACCCGCACGAGGCCATAGACGCTCTCGAAAAGATTTTAGATGAAGATTTTGAACTGGAAAAATGCAAGAGAATTACCCCTACAATTAATGGCAGAAAACTTCCCGACGCGTTGAATGAAGTTTTAGTAACGTCAAAGCAACCTGCAAAATTGCTTCATTTTCTAATTAAAATTGATGAAAGAACTTTAGTATCGGAGAAAGCAGACGGTTTACTTATCGCAACACCAACCGGATCCACCGCATATGCATTATCAGCTGGGGGAGCAATTATAGATCCAAGGGTAAAGGCTTTCATCATAACCCCTATTTGCCCCTTAGGATTTACATTAAAACCCCTCGTTGTCCCGCTGGAAAGCACTGTAACAATAAAGTTACTGAAACCTAGCACCGAAGCACTGCTGGTAATTGACGGACAATTTCAATACACGCTTCCCTCTAAGGCAGAAATTAAAATAACAAAATCAGACATACCAGTCCTATTCGTAAGAATAAAGCCCGTAGACATATATAGAAGAATTAGAAAAAGGCTGCTTTACAGAGGGGAAACATTTGAGTAAAAAAATTTTGGTTCTTGACACTTCTGCTTTTATAGGGAAATTTTACTCTTACTTATCAGACAACAAGTACATTACAGTTCCAGGAGTTCTAGAAGAAATTTTAGATGAGAAAATTAAAAACATAGTAGAAATGTTTGTTCAAACTCAAAAAATTGAAATAAAATCGCCAAATAAAGAATCAATTAAAAAGATCGAGGAAGTGGCAAGCGAAACTGGAGACCTACCTTACATTTCAGAAACTGATAAACAATTATTAGCACTAGCTCTTGAATATAAAAACAGAGGATTTAAAACAACCATCATATCAGATGACTATACCATCCAAAATTTAGCGAAAAAATTGAATATAAATTTCATTTCTCTAATTCAAAAAGGTATAAAATATTTCATCTCCTGGGAAATATATTGTCCAGCATGCAAGAAACGGTTCCCACCAAACTATCCTAATGATATATGTGATGTATGTGGTGAAAAAATTAAAAGAAAAGCAGTTAAAAAGAAGTTATTAAGAGGTAAAGAAAATGAAAAGCCTAAAAGAATTAATAGAAAAGGCTAAAGAACTTAAAAACAAGGGATTAACAACCGAAGAAATTGCAGATGCGTTAAACGTTCAAAGAGACACCGCAATATGGCTTGTACTGCATGCAGAAAGAGAAAAGGAAAGAATAACAACAATGGGAGATATATATGTCGATTGGAGTAATTTTGGCAGAAATATAGTAAGACTTAAGTATATAGGGAAAGCAATGGCCGATTTCCTACGAGAGTTGATAACTAAAGGGGAAATGGAAGAACCAGATGTAATAGCTGGACTAGAAACTGGAGGGGTTCCGCTTGCCCTACAAATAGCAGAAGAACTAAAAAAGGAATTTGCAATTATAAGACCAAGACATGGGTCAGAAACAAAGGAAGAGAGAAAACAAATTACAGGGATCATAAGCCCCTCGTTTGCATCGGTTGAAAATAAAAAGACCCTAGTTATTAGCGATGTTATTACAACGGGGACGCTACTAAAAAACGCTATAGAAAGTCTAAGAGAACTGGAAGCTAAACCAATAGGGATATTAGTCCTAATAGACAAAAAATGTGCAGACGAACTAAACGGAGTACCAGTAAAATACCTCATCCGTTTAATACAAGTGGCTCGTTAATTAGTGGTCTTTCTAAACTTGGCAATAAAAAAACCAGGAGTATCATGTAAGTCGGGATAAAATCTTTGAACCAAACCGTATTGAGGTATAAATCTCTCACCCTCACAGCCATAAAAATACTTTTGCTCTTCAAGTTCCAAACCCAGTTTTTCTACGGCATACTTTACATTTAACTCGTTTTCCTCAGGGCTGAGAGTACAAGTACTATAAACAAGAATACCCTTTTTCTTGAGTATTTTAACAGCTGCTCGAAGAAAAGATCGCTGATAAGCAGATAGAGCTAAAATATCTCTTATACTTCGCTCTTCGTAAAGTTTGGGTCGAACTCCCAAAGCAGAACAGGGAGGATCTAAAAGTACTTTATCAGCTTTAAGAGAAGGAAACTTAATGGGAAGTTCTCTAGCATCACCAACATAAGTATCAACAATCTTTACGCCAAGCCTCACCAAATTTTCCTTCAATCCTCTAATTTTAGCTTCAGATCTATCAACAGCAAGTATTTTCCCACAATTATTCATCAACTGAGCAATATGAGAAGTTTTGCCACCAGGAGCAGCACACATGTCCACAACAAAATCTCCGGGCTCAGGCTCTAAAACTCTCCCTGTAACAATAGCAGGGAAACTCTGAGGGTAAACCAACCCTTTTTCAAAAATCTCCGACCCCCTTAAACTTGGAACACGAAAAAGAGACCGAGTGATTTTCACAGCTATTCCTCTGCCAGCCTTAACCATTTCTACACCATTCATCATAGCAATTCCAACTCCAACAACCTGCCCATACTCGTCTACAACTGCAACCTCATCTCCTTTCCTAACGTCCTTAGCCCGCAAAACTCCAGGGACAAACAAATGAGCACCCATCAAAACGCTTTCAGCAGCCTTTTTATCAGCAACCACAAACTTTTCAACCTTAGGAAGTTCAAATGGCCCCCTTACTCTTAAAAAGACAACCTCGTCTAGGTCTTCATGAGACTCAACTTTATATCCTCTTTGTTCCAAAAAGTCAACAATCTCTTCAGAACTAGACTTTAACAAGTTTACATGAATTGAAAACCTATTAGGAGGAGTTTTTAAAGCAGCTAAAATATTCTCAGTCCTTTCCCTGTACCTTTCCAGCCATCTTACAACAACTTCGATAGGAAACCGATACTTTGCCGCCAATTCCTCTGCTTCTTTACATAAATCACTCACATTACACAGCCTCCAAATAAGCAACTTATTTCCTATTCTTGAAAGCGCCATCAAATTCACAACATCTTTATAAATTAATTCAAAATGTAGATAAAATGAACTGTGCGGGGGTGGCCGAGCCAGGTCAAAGACAAAGATAAGGGGCTCGATCAAAGGCGGCGGACAGAATATAAAAACTTGGCCGAAACTCAAGATCCGCTGGCGTAGAGGTCTTAAAACCGCGCAAGCCTACGTGGGTTCGAATCCCACCCCCCGCACCAAGATTTAATCTATCCCTGTAAATCTTTAACTATTTTAATTCTACACCAGATTTTCTTAAATCTTCTACTACATCGTGTAATCCCAGTTCACGTAGCTTCCTAGCAGTCGGTAAACCTGTTTCCACGTCCCAGCCACGAACCTTATAATACTCTTTAAGCATTTCCTCAAGTTCCACTACTTGCCCGGCTGAAGCCCCCTCCTTTACAGGTTCCTTGAGGAACCTACTAGGTAACTTGTCGTCCTTTTTTCTTATACCTTCCCTCACTATGTACGCTCTCTCAATATTTACTATTCTCTCCCCAATCCTAACAATATCATTTGCCTCCATTTCGATACCAGTAACTATGTTGACTATTTTAGCAATCTTGTCGAATGGTAGTACTTCCATGTTCTCAGCAATATTCTTACATACTTCGATTGCATCTACAACAGCGCACCAGTTTTCATGGTAAGCAACAAGTTTACCCTTACCTCGGACACCTAGCCTTAGGGTAGCTTCCGGTTCACCGAAGAGAACTTTCCCTATCTCGGGATTGTCACTTAACTCTATAAATGGTTCAGAACGTAAATGGTCAGCCCCTCTTGACGCAACAGCAAAACCTAATCCGTAACCTTTAAGCCCCCGCGGGTCAGCTTGTATCATCTCTAAACCCTTAATATGAAATGCAATTTTAATCCCTTTTCCGAGCTTCTTCGCAGCTTTGGCTACACCATCAGCAAGAATATCGCCAAATCCTTTCCTATAAGCTATCATCTCCACAAGTTCAAACACTGCTTCGATATTGCCCCATCTAAGATTAAGTCCACCAACTTCTTCTCTGCTCAGCAGTCCCTTTTCATAAAGTTCCATCGACCACGAAATAACTTCACTGGTAGATATAACATCCATACCAAGGTCGTTAACCATGTTAATGGCTTTAAGAGCTGAGTCAAGGTCTTTATTTCCAATTCTAACAGTGAAGCCTGCTAAAGCTTCGTATTCTGGTCCCTCTCCATATAATCCTGCAAACTTTCCGTTTTTTATGACATAAAACCTACTACAAGGAAGAATACATGAAAAGCATCCACGACTTTTCACATTATACTCTAATGCAAGCCTCTCTCCACTTACATAATAGGCATAATCCGCGGTACTCTTCGTAAAGTGCTCGACAGGTAAAATTCCCAGTCTATTGGCAGCCAGCAAAATCCTAGAAGTACCCATAACCCTTCTAGGCCAGTACTGTACGTGACTATAAACTGTTTCTTCAATTTCCTTGACAAAGAGTTCAAACTCTTCAGGCTTAGCAACTTCGACGTATCCATCCCCTCTAACTGCTATAGCTTTTACGTTCTTCGACGCCATTACAGCACCTAAGCCAGTACGTGCAGCAGGTCTATAAACATTAAAGAAAATGCTTGAAAACCTTACAAAATTTTCAGCGGCAGGCCCTATAAGAGCGATCTGAACTCTCCAGTCTCTCAATTCTCTACGAATAGCATCGTAAGCTTCAGAAATCGGCATACCCCATATGCCAGTCGCCTCCATAAATTCTACCTTGCCATCATGTATGTACAGATATATTGGCTTCTCGCTTCTACCTTCGAGAACCATCTGGTCAAAACCAGCATACTTCATCTCAGCTGCAAAATGACCTCCCACATTGGAATCTCCAAGAATCCCTGTCTGAGGAGATTTCGCAGTAACATTAAGTCTAGCTCCAAGAGGAAACCCTATACCTACAATGGGGCCCGTGGCAATCATGAGCTTATTTTCTGAACCCAAAGAGTCTACAGCTCTAGGAACTTCGTCGTAAAGTTTCTTAACATTAAAGCCCCTTCCGCCCAAATAGCCCTTCACTATTTCTTTACGAAGTGGTTCCACTTTAACTTCCGAAGTAGATAGGTTTATTCTCAAGATTTTGCCAGCATAGCCGTAAAGTTTATTCAACGTGTATCCCCCACTTTCTCGAAAGAACTTTATAATTGCGGATTGCATACCTGTAGGCTTTATCAAAAATCTTCTCGACATTCTTCAAATCGATTTTTGCAACAGGATAGAGTCTGATCGCATTAGTAGGGCATTTAGACACACATACAGGCTCCTTGTCGCCACATAGGTCACATATCAGCGGCTTAACCTTCACAGGGTGCATCTTGATGGCGCCAAATGGACAAGCTTCAACACATCGACCACAACTGGTACATGCTTCTTCAATAACGATTATTGCACCATACTCGTTCCTCGTAAGCGCGTTACTGGGACATACCTTTGTACACGGCGCTGGATCACAACCCCTGCAGACAATAGGATAATCAAGACCTATCTTATCATCCTTTACAACTGTTATCCTGGAAAGCAACGGTGAAAAAACGCCTTCATGAGTAAAGGAACACCACATTTCGCAGTATTTACATCCTGCACATTTAGAAGGATCAAACACGATTGTTTTCTTCAGAAACTGACTCAATAAACTCACCAAAATACCTTGTTTGGAATACGTATTTTAAGATTTACCGATAATTAAATAGAAGTTCAAAAGCTCTAAAAGGTTAAGAACGATTCCTTATACCCTAACAAATATCATTATAAGATTCTAATTTAAAACAGTCGAGCCCAAACAATACATTTTCATGGAACTAATGTCGTACCTATTTTCTCTCCCTTTGTTGCTCTCAAAACATTACGTGGGTCACGTCCATCAACTATTTTTACTAGCAACTTCGCCCTCCGCACTATAAGAATAGCTAAAGGGTCAAACAGCCTATATTCTCCAGCTTTAAATTTCGAAGTTTCCTGCATAATTTTCATTAATTCCTCTGCTGTTACTTGTTCAAGTTTTCTTGCTCCAGGAGTTCCTGGTGGAGCGGTGTAAACCCCGTCTACGGTCGTCGCATTTATAAAAACATCTGCCTTTATCGACTCGGCAAGTAGTGCTGCCACAGCATTTGTTGATTGACCCGGCTGCAAACCACCCATAACAACAATTTTTCCCATCGAAAACATCGAGATAGCTTCCTCAAGGGTATCCGGAACCTTAGGATAAACATTTTCCTTTATTGCTGAAACTAAAAGATAAGCATTTAACTTAGCTACCTTTATACCCATTAGGTCGCAAATAGCATCCGAAACATCCAGTTTCCTCATAGCTTCAATGTATTTTCGAGCAATATTTCCTCCCCCAACAACAATCATTAAACTGTGCCCTTCTTCTCTCAGCTTTCTAATGATCTCAGCATACTTAGAGATCCTTTCCACGTTAATTTCATCATTATCTTGAAATAGTGATCCCCCAATCTTGATTACAATCTTCATTCTTATCCCCATTCTAATGCTCAACTATGTGTTGTCAAGAAGAGTTACCAATTAACTTAAATTTACCGCGAAAAATTTAATTAATGTGATGCAAAAGGGTTAATCCTAGTGCGTCACGGAGGTTAACATGGTGGATTGGAGGTGCTCTAAAGTCCCCTCGTAAATTTACCTTTTCACGATCACTTATATTAAGACTTCCAAGCCTTTCATGTAATCGTTTCGAATTTTTTACTAAAAAATTAACATTTCTCCTACTTAAGTTTTCAAAGGCCAATGGTGAACACATATGAGTATCTTAGAGCCGAAATTAAAGGAAAAACGCTGGAAACCAGAAGTAGAAGAAGAAATAATCAAACTCTGGGAAAAAGAACAAACATACAGATTTAACGAAAAAACAGAAAAACTAATTTACTCCGTCGACACACCCCCACCTTACGCTTCAGGAAGATGGCACATAGGTGGAGCAGTACATTATAGTCAAATAGATATGATCGCACGATACAGAAGAATGCAAGGCTACGAAGTTCTCTTCCCCTTCGGCGTAGATAGAAACGGCCTACCAATAGAAGTACAAGTGGAGAAACAATACAACATAAGAATGATCGAAACACCCAGAGAAGAATTCATAAAACTCTGCAAAGAACTACTAGACAAATACGAAGGAGAAATCATATCACTAGCAAAAAGACTCGGACTAAGCTGCAACTCCTTTAACCCAGAAGACATCTACAGAACCGATAGCCCCGAATACCGAAAAATAACACAAGAAACCTTCATAGAACTATGGAAAAAAAGACTAGTTTACAAAGATAACAGACCAAACAACTGGTGCCCCGTCTGTCACACAACAATCGCCGACGCAGAAGTAGAATACAGAGAGGAGGAAGCCTACCTAAACTACATCAAATTCAAAGTAAAAGAAACGGGAGAAGACCTTATAATTGCAACAACACGTCCAGAGCTTCTCTGCGCCTGCGGATGCGTAATAGTTCACCCTGAAGACGAAAGATATAATCATTTACATGGGAAAACCGCTATTGTACCACTTTACGGTAAAGAAGTGCCAATAATTCCACACAAAGAAGCAAATCCAGAGTTTGGAACCGGAGCCGCAATGATATGCTCCTACGGAGACTACAGTGACGTAAGACTATTTAGAGAATTAAGATTAAAACCAACAATAGCAATTAACCCAGAAGGCAAAATGACAGAAGCTGCTGAAAAATACGCCGGACTAAAAGTGAAGGAAGCTAGAGAACAAGTAATTAAAGACCTTAAAGAACAAGGGCTACTAATCAAACAGGAAAAAATAGTTCATCGAACTCCCATTTGCTGGAGATCTAAAGATCCAATTGAATTCGTAGCAATGCCAGAATACTACCTCAAACAAGTGGAATTCCTCGGAGACCTACTAAAAATAATAGATGAGATAAGGTTCTACCCGCCAGAGAACAAGCAGCTACTCATAAACTGGATTAACTCGGTAACAACGGATTGGCCAATAAGCAGAAGAAGATACTACGGCACCGAAATTCCGCTCTGGTATTGCAAAGAATGTGGAAAGCCGATCACGCCACCACCTGGAAAATACTATCAACCATGGAGGGAAAATCCACCTATCGATCAATGTCCCCATTGTGGGTCAACAAAGGGATTTAAAGGAGAAACTAGAACTTTCGACACGTGGTTCGACTCGGGCATATCGCAACTTGTAATATTAAAATATAAGAAGGATCCAGAATTCTTTAAAAAAGCGTTTCCATGCTCCATTAGGCCACAGGGAAAAGACATAGTAAGAACATGGCTGTACTATTCCATACTAAGAACATATCTACTACTAAAAGCACCAGCCTTCCGTGAAATATGGATAAGCGGAATGGTAGTAGATGAAAAAGGTGAAGCAATGTCAAAATCAAAAGGAAACATAGTAATGCCGGAACCGCTACTTAAAAAATATGGAGCTGACGCGATAAGACTTTGGGGAAGTATGGAAGCTGGACTAGGATCAGACATTAGATTCTCCGAGCAAAGAGTAGGTGGAGCATTCAAATTCCTGGTGAAGCTTTGGAACATAGCTAGATTCATATCAGCTTTTCCAGAGCCACAAACCGAAGTTAAACTAACGGCAACAGACCAATGGATACTAGGGGAACTAAATAAACTAATAGAGGAAGCAAAAGAAGGATATGAAGAACTAGACTTCCAAGTACCAGCAACAAAGGTTAGAAGCTTCACATGGGAAATATTTGCATCCCATTATATAGAACTTGTAAAGTCTAGAGCATATAATAGAGAAGGAAAATTCACGGAAGAAGAACAGCAAGCAGCATGGTACACACTTCACACAGTACTTAAAACGATCCTAAAACTGTTAGCTCCAATAACACCTTTCATAACAGAAAAAATCTACAGAGAACTCTACTCACCAAACAAAAGCATCCATCTAGAAAAATTCCCACAGCCAAACCCAGAATGGAAAACACCGCTCACAAAAATAACTCAGACCCTAATGGCAGTAAACAGCGCCATATGGAAATACAAAAAAGACCATGGAAAAGCACTAAGAACACCCATATCAGAAGTATGGATACCAGAAGAACTAAAACCCCTAGAAAAAGATCTAAAAGAAATGCATCAAATACAAAACCTCAACTACGGAACACCAAAAGAACCTCAAAAACTACAAAGAATAACAGTAACCGTCACGAAAACAAAAACCCAAGTCATATACCTAAAACTATAACCATCTATTTTGAAAAAACAACTACCTATCTATTCATTTTACGAATGGGCATGCACGATGTTATATTTCATAATTCTCACACAGAAATGCAACCTAACATGTAAATATTGTGGAAACCAGCCAAACCCCGACATAGAACCCATAGAACCAACATACAACATAAAAACCCTAAAAAACTTCATACAAAAAGACCCAGAACCAATAATAGCCTTCTACGGCGGAGAACCCCTCCTAAAAATATCCCTAATGGAAAAAATAATAGATCAAATACCAGCGAAACACTACATACTTCAAACCAACGGAATCTTCCTGCACAAGTTAAAACCAAAGTATCTACACAAACTTGACACTATCCTAGTATCAATAGATGGTAGAAAAGAAACAACAGAGTACTATCGAGGCAAAAACACATACGATTCGATAATTAAAAACGTAAAAACCATACAAGAAAGAGGATATAGAGGGGATCTAATAGCAAGAATGGCAGTTTCCGAGAAAACAAACATATATAAGGATGTAAAACATCTCATCGAACTAAAAAACCCAAAATTTAACCATGTACACTGGCAACTAGACGTACAATGGGATTCACCGCCATACCAAAGATACAAAAACTTCGACGAATGGGCGAAAAAATACAACGAAGGAATCGCCAAGCTAATCAAATACTGGATCCAAAAAATGGAGAAAGAAGGAAAAGTCTTAGGAATTGTACCATTCATAGGAATCATGAAAACACTGTTAAACAACGAGGAAACAGAATTAAGATGCGGCGCCGGCATAAACGCATTTACAATAACAACATCGGGAAGAATAATAGCATGCCCAATCGCCCCAGAATTCGAATGGAACAACATCGGAGACATATGGAACTCAAAACCAAAAGACCTCCCATACAAAGTCACCATCGAAGAACCATGCCTAACATGTGACATATATTCAATATGCGGAGGAAGATGCCTATTCGCAAATAAAACAAAGCTATGGGGGATCCAAGGCTTCAAAAAAATATGCAACATAACAAAACACCTAATACACCAACTAGAAAAAACAAAACCAACAATAAAAAAACTAATAAAAAAGGGAATCATAAACCAAGAAGAATTCAACTACCCACCATACAACAACACAACAGAAATAATACCATAAAACAATACCACCACACCGACCTACCATGCTTTCTATCACAAACATAACAGCAATCAACTCTCAGTAGTCTAGAGAAAAAATTAAAAAACAAACAACCTACACAACTAAGTAGCGGGGCCCGTAGCTCAGTCTGGTAGAGCGCCGCCCTTGCAAGGCGGAGGCCCCGGGTTCAAATCCCGGCGGGTCCACCAACAACAAAAATCCCTCCTCTGCCCTTAATCGCGTTCACATAATATTTCACTGTTTAAAGTTCCTAATTCTAACAAACCATTGCCCTACAGTTTTGAATCATTTTTAAGCCCATACCCGTTTGGAGTGAAGTTTAAAAAGATTATACAAAAGAATATTAGATAGTTACACCTACCAAAAAACAAAAATACCCTAACATCACAACATACAATATGATCTAAATGGGCCCGTAGCTCAGCCTGGTTAGATCTCGAGGCGAGACCCCGAGAAATCAAAGCGCTCGGCTGATAACCTCAAAGGGCGGAAACCGGGAGGTCGAGGGTTCAAATCCCTCCGGGCCCACCATTAATTTATTGAAAATATCTTTTTTCTGCTGGTGTTTTTCAATTTTATGTTTTTTGTAGGGGTTTAATATTACGATTCTTAACAATGTTATGCTTGCACGAATGTAGTTAATTTTGGGTTTTGAGATGAGAGGGATGGCGTGTTTAGCCGACAATATTGAGATTAGTATATAAGTGCGCGATGAAGGTATCATCTTAACAGTGTTATACCTAAATTTTGTCCTACATATTGATATATGTCAATCAATCAAAAAGGATGGATAATTGATCGAGAAGCGTGTCTAAGTTAGGCTGGTGGTTTTTAGACATTTCATTTTTTAATCGATAGTTATTTGGATTTTTGAGGCATTTTAGTGGGCTTTGTGTTTATTTGTATTGGGGTATTTAAACTTTAGCTGTCAACTTTATTTCGAGGATGGAGGGTGAATTATGAGATGTAAGATTGTAGCGGGGATGTTGGTTTTAATAGTTTTATTAATGGAATTTTCAAATGTTGGATTAATGGCAACAAGCGACGGTGAAATTCTAAGTGAATTAGCTAAAATAAGACAGCTAAAAGTCTATATAAATAGTTTAGATCCAAATTTTCGAGGATTTGGAAATGGAACACCAGTAACGGTTTGGGAAGAGGAAATAATTGATAGAGTTATAGTGTCTCCGCTAGGCAAAATTCCAGATGCTGGCCGAGGGATATCATTAAGTTTGAATATTGAAGGCAATTGGTTTGTTGGGGTGAATGCGACAGGTAAGTTAAGTGAAGATATTGTGGAGATTTTTCTAAGCTCTATGGAAAATATTAACCAGACAGGTACCCTTGTACTGGCGGTTTTAGTAACAGCTGTCTCTGTTTTAAATGAAACACTGTTTAGTGATGAATGTGTTCGAATAGTTGTTGATGAGATTTTAAGGTTTGCTGAAGAGGTTGGAGACGCTTCGATAGTTCTAACGGGAAATTACTGTACTGCTATGAATTTAATGTACTTGCTATGGCTAGCTGAGAAGGACCAGAGAGTAAATGATGTTTATCTAGTAATTTTGACTCATGGAATTCTAAATGAAACGTCACAAGTTCATGGAATGCTGATGCATGGAGAGAACAACATAGCTGTTGTAAATGGGGAAACCTTAGAATATCTGGCTAAAAAATTAAAATTAGACTATTTAAGTAAGCTTAAATTTGTATATCTGCCTTTCTGCAACATGGGTAAAGAAAGGGAAATTTACGGCAACAGGTCTGTTGTAGCTTTCTTCGAGAAGCATTGTGATGCGCAAATACTAGCTTACAATGGAGAAACCTATCTAAATGGGGAATACATTGCATCTATACAGTCAGTTTTGTCTTCAGGGATCTATGAGCTTGTTGAAGAACACGTATATTTACCTGTCCAAGTTGTTGATAATTTTACGGGCGAGGTAATTGAGGGTTATGTAGAATTTAGTGTTTCCGATGAGATTGAAGAAGTAAATTCGACGATCAACCCTTACGAAATTTACGACGATGGAAGTAACGTAACTTTGGGGTTTGGATTTTGGCGAGGAATGAGTTCTAAAAGTACATATAGGGTTACTGTTCACAGGAAAAACGTTAAAGCTATAATCTACCACGGACATCCTCTAAAAAACTACGTAAAGAAACAACTTAAACACATAAGCTATAAGATTCCACCAAAATGCAAAACTTTTGGAAAAAGAACAAATAAATTTTCAAAAATAAATTTTAAACATAAAGCTAGAAGTATTCCAGTAATTACTGGAAGATTTTGGAGACCACCGAAAGTAGAGAAAAGATATTTTGGGAACACATTTAATGATAAATTAAAAGCGAGTATCCATGAAATTAAGAGTGCAGTTATGATTGTTGATGAAATATTCAATGAAATATACAAAAATTACTACGCAATTAAATCTGCAATCTATAGGTGGATAGATGCAACGTTTAATGCGCCGTGGAACAAGTGGATACGTAGCCCAGTAAAATCAACTTTAGATAATACAGTCTTCCGAGGAACAAATTTCGTAATAAACTTTGCAAAACAGTATCTTAAAACAGTAATAAGCATTGCATACCACTTAAAGAGAGCTGGAAGAAGCCTTGCTGAGCTTGTTGCAGCTCTGATAGTTGCTATGATAGCAAGATTTGCAAGAAGTATACTAAAATACTTTTCTTGGACAATGAATATGCTTCTAAAAACGTTATCAAACACCTTAGGCATTAATTTGGACTGGGTAGAAAAGATTCTACGCAATTGGGTTGATTCTTCAATAAAGTTTCTAAATGTTGCAGTAGCATACAATGATAAGATCTTAAAATCTGTAGCCAAAAAATTTGCAGACACTATAGTAAACTCATTTAACTATGCGTGGAATCATGTAAAGAGATTGCTTAATAAGATATGGACTCATTTCTTAGAGTTTTCGGTAGACAACTACCTAACTCTGGTCTATTTATTATGTGAACTTTCAGCCGAGAATAAAATCTCCAAAAAACTTGCGAAATCTATCTTAGACATTGCAGGCAAGATATTAGATTTTATATTGAACATACAGCCCGTGGAGAAAAAATTAAACTCTTGGATAAAAATTTATTACACTTGGTTCATGGCTGCTTTTATAGCTGGTAAAATAAGGACAAAAATGCCTAAAGGCTGGGATACTTGGAAAATCATGGCAAGCAGAGACGGAGTAAAAACAAATAGAAAGGCAAACGGCTATCCCGAGACCACCTATGAAATGTTATATGATGTTCTTAATGAAAAGGTCAAGCATATGAATTTCTTGAGAACTGATGACATAATAATTGTTGTCCGAAGAGGATGGGAATTAAGATGGTACGACGCTATCCCAACAGATTATTTTATTAAAAAAATAGACAATATCCTTTGGAACAAGGGACTTAAAAGCTCTAAGATTATAGAGTTTGACGATAACGGGAAAATTAAATCGATTGTACTTGATCGTGATAGCAACAGACATCTCTATAAGTGGTTTGGTGAAATACAGGTAGTTCAAGTGCTACATACGCATATTGATGGTAATCCTGTTGAATTTGTAATCGTTTGGGAAGGATACTTAAGTAAGTGGTTCAGAGATCCAGCGCTAGATAAGAAGTTTGTGGAAAAGAATATTGAATTTGAAAGAAAACTGAAAAACGAGTATCGGGATAAAATTTTAATTAGCGATTTTATACCTTGCAAAATAGAAACAGGAGACATTACATTAAAAGGATATAGAATTTTAATTGGAGTAATGAACGCAAATCCATTCAGAAATAATTACAAAAATCTTATACCTGCGGGGAGGGGAGATCAGTATACTAGAGAACAACATAAAAAGAAAATGTATAGATTTGATGGTGGGTTGCTTGGTAATGAGTGGGAAGTACACTTAGACAAAGTTAAGACTATAGTCGAACAGCAGGCAGCAGTATGGAGGAAATATATCGATAAATACAATGAGATAAAGGGAGAGAAGCCACTTTTCTTTGATGTAATTTCACAGACTATTTTTGAAACGCATTTAACTGTTGTTGACGGTAAAGTTGAAGGAATTATTCAAAGCTGTGATCCACCTTTTCTTAGAGAGCCCATTATGACCCATGTCGATTTAACTTTAATCCTTGATAAAATTGCTACAAGGCTTGAAAGCAAAAACGATAACGAAAAATTACTAAAAGTCACAAAAATAAAGTCTGATATAGAACTTTTCTTAAAGGAGAATTTTGAAGAATTTTATAAACTGGTATATAGGGAACTTTCGAAGGAAATTAAAAGCGTTGAGAAAAAATATGAGGAAGAACTTAGTTCTATTAAAAACAAAAAAGAGTTTGATAAAAAACTCGAGGAAAAAAGCGAGGAAATAGAAGGAATTATTAGTGAAAAAATCGAAGATAGTGGACCGTTAGGCTATCTTATGGTCCATGAAGCAAAAGGTTCAGTATCAGATATAAATGAAGCAAAAATAAGAAATAGATGTCGAATTGAGGCTAAAAAAGAAGTCTATGGGCAAATTTTAAAAGGTATAGTAGACCCCGAAAATCTTGGAGAGGTTTGTAGAGAAATTATAGTAATACAGCCAGCGGAAGGAACAAAATTCGAGAAAAAAGCTGATCAATGCATCACAATAGGAAGCTTACTAGGAATTGTTGGGGATGAAAAGTTTAGTCAATCTTTCACAGAGGAATTAAAATTCCCAGAAAACGTTGCTGAGAAAATTCGTAAAGGACTGTACAAGGAGATAAGTCCCAAAGAAATGCAAGAAGTAATTCCCCACCAGGAGTACCTGGATAAAGTTTTATCTGATAGGGAAATTAAGAGCAGATACAAAGAATTTCTCGGGGAAATAACTAAAAAGTTTATAGATCCAGGAACGATAGTATTTGCAGCAATATTTGCAACAGTAAGCCTTTTAGGGCACAGACTTGGAGCAGAAATATATAAAAATATGCCAAACAACGCTAAAAGTACCTTAAAATCTGGATACGGGAAAATTAAAAACTACATGCTGCTAGCATGCGTTAGCTTCGTCTTACTAAACATTGATGATTATCAAGATTTCATAAATAACTTCAGGGATAAGAAAGAAAGTGGATCACTAAAAAACGTCGTAAAAGTTTTGCTACAAACGTTTTTTGGTTGCGTCATAAATGGAATGCTTCTACAAATGCTAATCGAAGACAAAAACAGTAAAGTTATTTTAGCAGACGATGTTGTACCATATATTGCAAGAAACTTATTTGGTAATAACGCCTGGATATTTGAAAAAATCATCTGGCCAATTATTAGCACCGCGATCCAAGTCGTCGCAAACGGAGGACCAATAACATACCTAACAGGAACAATAATCGGAATAATAACAACGAAAATGTTAAACACAATATTGGTATAACCTACCAATCTTTACTTTCTTTTTATTCGTAGTGAATTACAATTCAATAAAATATGATTTCAACTTCCTAAAATACGTTTTTAAACAGTTATAAGCTGGCATCGGACCAATTTTTTGCTTATTTTCTAATTCTAAAGTGATAAGAATTTTAAGGGAAGTTTTTAATATTTATCACAACGGTCCTGATATGTTAAGCTTTGTTAATAGATGGAGGAGTAAGTGGTTGAAAGCTATTGCTGTCATTAAGATTATGCGTGTTATTAACTGCGTTATGATAGGGCTTGCTGTGATTATAGGTGAATTTTTTGCTTTACGAGATTGGCCAGGAATATCCGAAATCATTTTAGGGTTTTTAACGGGTTTTTTCCTTCAAGCAGCTGCTGACGTTATCAATGATTATTTTGACCGTGAAATTGACGCTATTAATAATCCTGATCGGCCCATTCCACGTGGGGATATAACTCCGAGAGAAGCCATTCTTCTCTTCATAATATTTACACTTATAGGATTAACATCATCTCTCCCTTTAGGTTTAGAATGCTTTGTTTTTGCATCTCTTTTTTGGGCTCTATCTTTCACCTATAATGCTAAATTAAAAGCAACGGGCTTACCGGGAAACATAATTGTAAGTATGTGTGTTGCAGCTCCTTTCCTATTTGGTGGACTTGTATCCACAAAAAGTTTTCCATCTATTCTCCTCATATTCTCTCTTCTGGCTTTTCTTGCAAATACCGGAAGAGAAGTTAACAAAGGGATAGTAGATATAGAAGGGGACAAAACCAAAAACATAAAAACAGTAGCTATAGCTTTTGGACCAAAAACAGCTGCGTGGATCGCAGCAATATTCTATTTATCAGCAGTTATTTTGAGCCCTCTACCGTACATATTGGATCTCCTGGGGCTATCCTATCTGATCTTAGTAGTTTCCATAACAGACATGCTATTCATAATATTCACAATCTCTCTCCTAAGAGATTACTCCCCCAGAAACGCTAAAAA
Source organism: uncultured archaeon (assembly GCA_964476035.1). GTDB lineage: Archaea > Asgardarchaeota > Baldrarchaeia > Baldrarchaeales > DXJG01 > DXJG01. The sequence continues at coordinate 1,556 of CAYYZD010000001.1, read as the reverse complement.
AATAAAAAACCTCGTTCTAATAGCAATGCTAACAGCACTTATAATATTCATAATTTCCCCCTTCCTTGGATTTTAAAGCTCTTCAGCCTATACCGATTTTTATCTATCACACTTATTAAGAATAAAAGAATATAAAATGCTAAGAAACTAAAATCTTACTTTTAATTACAATATTGTTAATGCTCATAGCATTTCTGTTTTTTCGATCCATAAAACCGCGAATACCACTAGAAGATAATTAGTGAATATTTGTTGGAGAGATCGCGAAAACCAAATCGTAAACGGCAAAATTATCTTAGCTATTTTCCCTTTCCAATATTGCGATTCTCTCAAAAACCACCTAAAAATAGGTCTTATATTCCCAAAATAACATAGTTGAAATAGGTTCAATAGAAATATTTCAACCATTTATTAAGGGAAACGGGTCAAAAATTCCAGTAAATCTTTATGGGCAACAGAATGGGTCGTTTATTAATGTTTCAATGAACCACTTCTTTATTGATGGTAACAGAAGATTTGACGAGTTCGTTAACATTACCAAAATAAAAACTTATGGATACAACACGACCAATATAAAGCTTAAAATTGGAAACATAACAATCTACGGAAAAATGAAAATAAGCTACCAGCCCCAAATCCTCGAACAATATGAAAACGAAACCATAACAATCTACTTTAACATCACAGATACTTTTCGAAAAACCCCAATAGAAAACTGTAACATCATATTAACCATAAACAACCATACATGGTTTATAACGTGGAGCCATCAAAACTACAGTTGCACCCTAAACCTGACAGGAATTGAACCAGGTAACCACACAATAAATGTAGTAATAAAGGCGCCATACTATTTTCCACAAACACTTGAAATACCACTCCATATACTACGAAAAACCTGCGTAATACTTACAGTTAATGTTCCACAAGAAGTTACCGTCAACAGCATCATACTAATTTCAGGAACTTTAACCACGGAGAGCGGCGAACCAATCGCCATGGCGACAATCAAAGTAAAAATACAAGTAATTTACAGAAATGAAACCGAAAAACAATTTGAATACGAAACCGTAACAAACACAAAAGGGGAGTTCTCATGCTCCATACCGACAAACAACGAAATCTCCGAAGTACACATAACGGTAGTTTACGAAGGAACAATCGACAAAACTTCCGCATACAGCACCCACAATATCACAGTCAAACCTTTTAACCCGCCTCTGAAATCCCTACTCCTACATTGGCTCACCACAATAATACTAACAATGCCCTTCATTTTCATGGGGGCCTTCGGATACATCTCAAAAAGAAAACAGAAAACAAAAATAGAACAAGAAAAACTCCTAAGAGAATATGAACTAATATTAGAACTCGACAGCCTAGAAACCCTTTTAGTTGTAGACAAGAAAAGCGGACGCTGCTTATTCGAATATAATTTCAAAAAGATACCCACAGATCCGAACATCATCTCAGGCTTTGTGCAAGCAGTAAGAGGATTTTACGCTGAATTAGGTGGAATAGGGGAAGGAGAAGTAGGAGAAATATACTATGAGATG